>NZ_CAXBVX010000024.1:0-22353 GCF_963979125.1 uncultured Candidatus Puniceispirillum sp. | reverse complement strand
GCTTGCGACGCCGCACAATCAGGCGGTCAGTCTTCTTGTTAGAACGAGTACGCTTACCCTTAGTTGGCTTACCCCAAGGTGTTACCGGATGGCGACCACCCGACGTACGACCTTCACCACCACCATGCGGGTGATCGATAGGGTTCATGACGACACCACGTACATGGGGGCGACGTCCAAGCCAGCGATTACGGCCAGCTTTACCAATCTTGATATTCTGTTGATCCGGATTTGATACCGCACCGATAGATGCCATACATTCCGAACGCACGAGGCGAACCTCGCCAGATGTCAGGCGCAAAATGGCGTAACCACGATCACGGCCAACCAGCTGGATATATGTACCAGCCGAGCGTGCAAGCTGGCCACCTTTGCCGGGCTTTAGCTCAACATTATGAACCAATGTTCCAACTGGAATATTGGCAAGCGGCAAGGCATTGCCTGGCTTTATGTCGGCACCGATGCCCGAGCTGATCTTGTCACCAACAGACAAACGCTGTGGCGCCAGAATGTAGCTTTGTTCGCCATCATCATAGGTGATAAGCGCAATAAAGGCTGTCCGGTTCGGATCATATTCTAGGCGTTCAACAGTCGCCATGATGCCTGTCTTGGTACGTTTGAAATCGACCATACGGTAACGACGCTTGTGGCCGCCACCTTTCTGCCAAGACGTGACGTGACCCGAATTGTTACGGCCACCTGTCTTTGACAAACCAACGGTCAGCTTTTTAACCGGCTTGCCTTTGTAAAGGTCAGATTTATCGACCAGAACAAGGTTCCGCTGGCTAGGTGTGGTTGGATTAAACTTCTTCAAAGCCATCGTCTAGACTCCCATCAGGTCAATATTCTGACCCTCGGCCAATGTTACCATTGCCTTTTTCATGTCTGAGCGGCGACCCGGACGGCCTTTGAACATCTTGCTTTTACCTTTAAGCAAGATTGTGTTTACCGCGGTTACATTGACGTCAAACAGCATTTCGACAGCCGCCTTGATTTCAGGCTTTGTCGCTGACAAAGGCACAGCGAATGTTACCTGACCGTTTTCACTGGCCTTTGTGGCCTTTTCAGTGATGATCGGACGCAAAATGGTGTCATAGGCAGCCGCACGGCTTAAAGTGACTTTTTCGGGCTTACGTGCACGGATACTCATTTCAAGCGCTCCTCAAGATGGGCCGCTGCGTCTTTGGAAAGAATAAGAACGTCACGACGCAGAATGTCATACACATTGATGCCCTGCTGCGGCAGAACATCGACAAGCGGGATATTATTCGCCGCATTCACGAAACCAGCATCAAGCTCTTCCCCACCAATGATGAGGGCATTTTCAGCACCAAGCTTTGACAATTGCGCACGCAATGCGGCGGTTTTGCCCTTGCTGACCAGCTTATCAAGCACGATTAGCTTGCCTTCGGATGCCTTGCTAGACAAAGCCGAACGAAGACCAGCGCGACGTACCTTTTTAGGTAGTGCATGACCATGATCGCGAACAACCGGACCATGAACAACGCCACCACCACGGAACTGGACAACCGACGCGGCACCATGACGTGCGCGGCCAGTGCCTTTCTGGCGGAACATCTTGGCTGTGGTGCGGGCGACTTCAGACCGGCTTTTAACCTTATGCGAACCAGTGCGGCGTTTTGCCAACTGCCATTTAACAACACGTGCAAGCAAATCAGCGCGCGGCGCCACTGCAAACACAGCGTCGTCCACGGTGATGTCACCAGCAGCCTTGTTATCAAGTGTTTTCACATTCAACTTCATCTTGCTATTCCTTCTCGGCTTCAGCGTCCGCAGATGCGTCAGCAGGCGTTTCAACAGCTACATCCTCAGCCGGAGCAGCCTCAACAGCTGGTGCCTGATCTTCGGCTGGCGCAGCGGCCTCTGCTTCGACAGCTTCTGGCGCGTCGCTCAACAGGCCTGCCGGAAATGGCACACCTTCAAACGGCTTTGCCTTGACCGCGTCGCTGATAAGTACCCAGCCATTCTTTGGACCAGGAACCGCACCGCACAGCAATAGGACTCCTTCTTCATCGTCAACCGCAACAACCTCAATATTCTGAGTTGTTTTACGCACGGCGCCCATATGTCCGGCCATTTTCTTGCCTTTGAACACCTTGCCCGGATCCTGACACTGGCCAGTCGAACCATGTGAACGATGCGAGACCGATACACCATGTGAGGCGCGCAAACCGGCAAAGTTATGCCGCTTCATGGCACCAGCAAAACCCTTACCCTGAGTCGTGCCAGCAACGTCAACCTTCTGACCTGCTACAAAATGGCTTGGCACCAATGTCGCGCCTACATCAAGAACCGCATCATCACTGACGCGAAACTCGACTAGCTTTGACTTTGGCAACACATTTGCCTTGGCAAAGTGACCGCGCATTGGCTTGGATACATTCTTGGCTTTCGCCATGCCTGCCCCAAGCTGAACCGCAGTATAACCATCAACTTCTTTGTTACGCACAGAAACAACCTGGACATCGTCCATCTTTAGAACTGTGACTGGCACATGATGGCCAGCTTCGTTAAAGACACGGGTCATTCCCAATTTACGTGCGATGATGCCGCTACGCATAATTCTGCCCCTTCCCTAGAGCTTAATCTCAACGTCAACACCTGCCGCTAGATCGAGCTTCATCAGCGCGTCAACGGTTTGTGGTGTCGGGTCAACAATATCGAGCAGTCGCTTATGCGTACGCATTTCAAACTGTTCGCGACTTTTCTTGTCAATATGAGGTGAACGCAGAACTGTCATCCGACGCAAATTTGTCGGTAACGGAATTGGCCCGCGAACTTCCGCACCTGTACGCTTGGCCGTGTTCACGATTTCGGTCGTGGACTGGTCAAGAATACGGTGGTCGAAAGCTTTCAACCTGATTCGGATGTTCTGGGTTTCCATATTATTCTACCTCGTTAGTAAACAATAAAGAGGGGCAAAACGCCCCCCTGAATATTTAAATTATTTTATGACTGTTGCGACGACACCAGCACCCACGGTGCGGCCACCTTCGCGGATCGCAAAGCGCAAGCCTTCATCCATCGCAATCGGCGCGATCAATGTCACGGTCATCGCAATGTTGTCACCTGGCATCACCATTTCGGTGCCTGATGGCAATTCAACCGAACCTGTCACATCCGTTGTCCGGAAATAGAACTGTGGACGATAGTTAGAGAAGAACGGCGTATGACGGCCACCCTCATCCTTGGTCAGGATATAGGCCTCTGCCTTGAACTCGGTATGCGGCGCGATTGAACCAGGGGCACAAAGAACCTGTCCACGCTCAACTTCCTCGCGCTTAGTACCACGAAGCAATACACCAACATTATCGCCAGCTTCACCCTGATCAAGCAACTTGCGGAACATCTCAACGCCCGTACAGGTTGTCTTCTGCGTGTCTTTCAGACCCACAATCTCAATCTCTTCGCCAACATTCACAATGCCGCGCTCAATACGACCTGTCACAACCGTGCCACGTCCCGAAATTGAAAACACATCTTCAATCGGCATCAAGAAAGGCTGATCCTTCGGACGCTCTGGCTGGGGAATATACGCATCAACCGCCGCCATCAATTCCTTGATCGCATTTGAACCAATCGCATCATCACCGCCCTCAAGCGCGGTCAAGGCAGACCCTTTGACAATCGGAATATCGTCACCAGGGAATTCATAAGATGACAGCAATTCACGAATTTCCATCTCAACAAGCTCAAGCAACTCTTCATCGTCAACCTGATCAACCTTGTTCATGAATACGCACAATGCTGGCACACCAACCTGACGTGCTAGCAAAATATGCTCGCGTGTCTGTGGCATCGGACCATCGGCTGCTGACACAACCAGTATCGCGCCATCCATCTGTGCCGCACCCGTGATCATGTTCTTGACGTAATCAGCGTGACCCGGACAATCAACATGCGCGTAGTGGCGTTGCTCTGTCTCATATTCAACATGTGCTGTCGAAATCGTGATACCGCGCGCACGCTCTTCAGGCGCCTTGTCAATCTGGTCGTAATCCTGAAACTCCGCGCCGCCAGCTTCCGCCATCACCTTGGTGATCGCTGCTGTCAATGTCGTCTTACCATGGTCAACGTGACCAATCGTTCCGATGTTACAATGTGGCTTGGAACGATCAAACTTTTCCTTAGACATATCTATGGTCTCCTATGCTTAAATTTCAGTTAGGCCATTTTGGCGCGGACTTCATCCGCAACCGCTTGGGGCACTTGTTCATAATGGTCGAATTGCATTGAATATTGGGCGCGGCCTTGGCTCATCGAACGTAAGGTATTGATGTAGCCAAACATATTGGCCAAAGGCACCATCGCATCGATCGAACGTGCATTTCCACGTTGATCCATACCGCCAACATTACCACGGCGGCTGTTCAGGTCGCCAATGATGTCACCCATATATTCTTCAGGGGTGATAACTTCGACACGCATAACCGGCTCAAGCAATTTCGCGCCTGCTTTTTGCATCGCCTCGCGGAATGCCGCACGACCTGCAATTTCAAAGGCCAGAACAGATGAGTCAACATCATGGCTGGCGCCGTCATAAAGTTCAGCAGAAAAGTCGATAACCGGGAAGCCAGCGATTGTGCCGCTTTCCTTGGCCATGACGATACCCTTTTCAACGCCAGGAATAAATTCCTTTGGCACGTTACCGCCAACAACTTTGTTGGTGAATTCGAAGTTACCTTCAGCTAGCGGCGCAAACTTGATCTTCACGCGCGCAAACTGACCAGTACCACCCGACTGTTTCTTGTGGGTGTAATCAATGTCAACTTCCTTGGTGATGGTTTCACGATACGCCACCTGCGGGGCACCGATATTCGCCTCGACCTTGAATTCACGCTTCAGACGGTCAACAAGGATATCAAGGTGAAGTTCACCCATACCCCGCATGATTGTCTGGCCTGACTCTATGTCAGTTGTCACCTGGAATGATGGATCTTCTGCCGCTAGACGCTGGAGACCAGTTGACATTTTTTCCTGATCATTCTTTGACTTAGGCTCAACCGCGATTTCAATAACCGGATCGGGGAATGTCATTGTTTCAAGAACAACTGGCTTTGCGTTGTCACATAATGTGTCGCCCGTCGTGCTTTCTTTCATGCCAGCAAGTGCAACAATATCGCCTGCATAGGCCACATCGATCTCTTCACGGTTGTTTGAATGCATCAACATCATTCTACCAACGCGCTCACGCTTGCCTTTAGTAGAGTTGAGGATGCTGTCACCCTTGTTAAGCATACCAGAATAGATACGAACGAATGTCAGTGAACCAACAAACGGATCATTCATGATTTTAAAGGCCAGACCCGAAAGCGGAGCAGAATCATCTGCACTGCGTTCGATCTCACGTGTTTCAGTTACGTCACCAGGGGCAAAGCCTTTATAGGCTGGCACATCTAATGGACCTGGCAGATAATCGATAACAGCGTTCAACATCGGCTGAACACCTTTGTTCTTGAACGCCGATCCACATAGCACAGGCACAAAAGACATATTCAAAGTGCCAAGACGAATCAAACGCTGCAATGTCACTTCATCAGGCTCTTCACCTTCAAGGAAGGCTTCCATAGCTACATCGTCCTGCTCAACAGCAATCTCGATCAGATAAGCGCGCATCTCAGCAGCTTTTTCAGCCAATTCAGGGCGAATGTCTTTTACTGTCCATGACGCACCAAGATCTTCTGAATCCCAAACCCATTCTTTCATGGTGACAAGGTTGATAATGCCTTCAAGCTCAGTTTCGGCGCCGATTGGCATCTGAACTGGCAACGGTACCGCACCTGTACGGTCACGGATCATATCAACGCAGTTAAAGAAATCTGCACCCGTCTTATCCATCTTATTAACAAAGACAATACGCGGTACTGAATAACGATCAGCCTGACGCCAGACAGTTTCTGTCTGTGGCTCAACACCAGCGTTTGCATCAAGCACACAAACAGCACCATCAAGAACAGCTAATGAACGCTCAACTTCGATCGTAAAGTCAACGTGACCTGGTGTATCGATGATGTTGAAGCGGAATTTGGCTTCTTCTTCAGTCGCACCATACTCACCTGATGGGGTTTCGCCATCATTTGTCCGGAACCACATACAGGTTGTAGCTGCAGACGTAATTGTAATGCCGCGCTCCTGCTCTTGTTCCATCCAGTCCATTGTGGCGTTACCATCATGAACTTCACCAATTTTATGTGAACGACCTGTGTAATACAGAATCCGCTCAGTTGCAGTCGTCTTGCCTGCATCAATATGAGCCATGATGCCAAAATTACGGTAACGCTCTAAAGGATATTCACGTGACATGCTATTGCTCCTGCTTTCAGGCTTACCAGCGATAATGCGAAAAGGCTCGGTTAGCCTCTGCCATTTTGTGAGTGTCTTCGCGTTTCTTTACCGCGTTGCCACGGTTATTAGACGCGTCAAGCAATTCAGCACACAGGCGATCAACCATAGTTGTCTCGCCACGCTTACGTGAACTGTCGATCAACCAGCGAATAGCCAATGCCTGTGCCCGCTCAGAACGAACCTCGACAGGAACCTGATAGGTTGCACCACCGACACGGCGTGAGCGCACTTCAAGATTAGGACGGACATTTTCAAGCGCATCATGGAAAACCTTTACAGGCTCGTTACCTGATTTGGATTCGATACGATCAAAGGCACCATATACAATCTTTTCAGCAATCGACCGCTTACCGTCATACATCAAGCATGACATAAACTTTGAAACAACTGTATCTTTGAACTTTGGATCCGGAAGAACCGGCCGTTTTACTGCTCTATGACGACGTGACATATCTGCCTCTTCTTACTTAGGACGCTTAGCGCCGTATTTTGAACGACGCTGACGACGATCAGACACGCCTTGGGTGTCCAAAGTACCGCGAATGATGTGATAGCGAACACCCGGCAAATCCTTTACGCGGCCGCCCCGAATAAGCACAACTGAGTGCTCTTGCAGGTTATGACCTTCGCCAGGAATATAGCTGGAAACCTCAAACCCGTTCGTCAGGCGCACACGTGCGACCTTACGAAGCGCCGAGTTCGGCTTCTTCGGTGTTGTTGTATAGACTCTGGTACACACACCACGTTTTTGTGGACATGCTTCCATTGCCGGAACTTTAGTACGTTCAACAGGACGCTTGCGCCCGTGACGGATCAACTGGTTAATCGTTGGCATTACTGCCCCTTTTTTGTCTCGACCAAATTCGCACAAAACGTGCAACAGAGGGATTTTCCTCTGATAATCAGAGCAAAACCTTCGGTTTAATCTCCGCTAGCGGAGCAATTTTCGTCACCTAATATACAGGCCCTGCGTCTGGTACGACAACTGCATCTAGCAGTGTCAACCACCACCAAGGTCTAAAAGGTTGGCGGATACTATGTTTTTGGGGGCGGATGGGTCAAGCGCTTTTTACGCAAACCTGTCCGTTAACCCCATTTTTTTTTAAATAACGTAAAATTGACTCTTTCAAACCAATTATGCGTCAGTTTCAACCGCCGATTCTTCCGATTCGGCGGCAAATTCATTGTTTTCAAGCGCTGGCGCAGCGGCGGCGCGCTGTGCCAAGATGCCTTTATCGCGTTCCGAAGCAATCCGACGCAGCCGATTCATAACCGCACCAGTACCAGCCGGAATCAAACGACCAACGATGACGTTTTCTTTCAGACCATCCAGCGTATCCTGACGACCACTAACAGCCGCTTCGGTTAGAACGCGGGTTGTTTCCTGGAATGACGCGGCAGAGATAAAGGATTTTGTCTGCAAAGACGCCTTGGTAATACCCAGCAGAACCGGATGTGCTGTTGCAATCCGCAGACCTTCAGCTTCAAGGGCTGTATTGGCCTGGGCAAACTCTTCACGGTCAACTTGTTCACCAACAAGGAAGGTGCTGTCTCCAGCATCTTCGACTTCGACCTTTTGCAGCATCTGACGAACAATGACTTCGATATGCTTGTCATTGATTTTCACGCCTTGCAGGCGGTACACATCCTGAATTTCCTTAACCAGATAAGCGGCCAGTTCTTCGACGCCCAGAATGCTGAGGATGTCATGCGGTACGGGACTGCCATCAAGCAACAAGTCGCCCTTGCGCACTACATCGCCTTCGTTAACAGCCAATGGGCGGCCTTTTGGCAACAGATATTCAACAGCTTCCAAGTCACCATCCAGCGGCACCACACGGATACGACGCTTTGCCTTGTAGTCATTTCCAAATTCAACACGACCATCGGCCTCGGCGATAACGGCAAAGTCTTTTGGCTTACGGGCTTCAAAAAGTTCGGCAACACGCGGCAGACCACCGGTAATGTCACGTGTCTTTGATGATTCACGTGGAATACGCGCCAGAACGTCGCCAGCCTGAACCTGAGCACCATTTTCAATCGATAGAATCGAACCTGCTGAAAGGAAGTAACGTGCCTCAAGACCGTTGGTCAATGTCAACACTTCACCATTTTCATCACGCAAGGTAATACGTGGGCGCAGATTTGCACCGCCAGCAGCAGCTTTCCAGTCCACCACTTCGCGGCTTGAGATACCTGTTGTATCGTCAGTCACCTCACGAACAGATATACCATCAGTCAAATCGACATAATGCGCAGTACCGTTCATTTCTGTGATGATTGGCATCGTATATGGATCCCATTCGATCAGTATTTTGCCAGCGGCGATTTCTTCGCCATCTTCAACCAGTAGCTTACCACCATATGGCAAACGGTGACGAAGACGTTCGCGTCCCTTTTCATCAAGAATAAGCAGTTCGGTGTTCCGGCTCATGACAATCGGAATGCCATTCTTGTCGGTAACCAATGTTGCATCTTCAAGCTTTACGGTACCACCGATCGTGGCTTCGATATTTGACTGCTGTGCATCCCGCTGTGCTGCACCACCAACGTGGAAGGTACGCATGGTCAGCTGGGTGCCTGGCTCGCCAATTGACTGGGCGGCAATAACACCAACAGCTTCACCCATATTCACATCGGTGCCACGTGCCAGATCACGGCCATAGCAATTACCACAGATGCCGGTTTCGGCTTCACAAAGCAAGGCCGAGCGAATCAAGGCCTGATCAGCACCAGAGGTTTCGATCTTTTCAAAATGCTCTTCGGTGACCATTTTACCAGCTGGCAAAATCACCTCGTTAGTTTTGACATCGACCAGATCCTCGGCAAGAACCCGTCCCAGAATTCTTTCATAGAGCGAATCAACGATTTCACTGCCATTCAAAACCGGACGGATAGTCAAACCTTTTGATGTGCCACAATCGACTTCACGAATGATGCAATCCTGCGCCACGTCAACAAGACGCCGCGTCAGGTAACCAGAATTCGCCGTTTTCAAAGCGGTGTCAGCAAGACCTTTACGGGCACCATGCGTCGAGTTGAAATATTCCAGAACATTCAAACCTTCTTTAAAGGATGAAATGATCGGGGTTTCAATGATTTCGCCTGACGGCTTGGCCATAAGGCCGCGCATGCCAGCAAGCTGTTTGATCTGGGCTGCCGAACCACGCGCACCTGAATGCGCCATCATCCAGACCGAATTTATTGGCTCGCCATCCTTTTCGGTTGAAATACCTTTCATCATCTCATCAGCGACAAGATCCGAACAGCGTGACCATACATCGACCACCTTATTATATTTTTCACCTTGCGTGATCAGACCATCAAGATATTGCTGTTCAAAGGTCTTTACCTCGTCTTCAGCTTCATTGACGTATTTTTCCTTTAGATCAGGCGTTGTCAGATCGGCGATACCAAACGAAATACCAGCATCACAAGCCTGACCAAAACCAAGACCCATCAAACGGTCACAGAAGATCACAGTGTCTTTCTGACCACAATGACGATAGACGTGATCGATGACGTTACTGACTTCTTTCTTTGTCATCAGCTTGTTCACAAGCTCGAACGAACAAGACGGGTTGTCAGGTAGCAAATCAGCCAACTGGGCACGTCCCGGGGTGGTTTCAACAACCGCCAGCACACGTTCGCCACTGGCATCACGCGTTGGGACACGTGCCTTGACTTTGGCATGCAGGCTAACTGAGCCGTTACCAAGCGCCAGCAAGATTTCCTTGACGTTCGAAAACGCCATGCCTTCGCCTTTTTCACCGTCACGGATCATTGACATATAATAAAGGCCAAGGATGATATCCTGAGATGGCACAATAATCGGCTTGCCGTTTGCAGGGCTGAGGATGTTGTTTGTTGACATCATCAGAACGCGGGCTTCAAGCTGGGCTTCAAGCGACAGAGGCACATGTACTGCCATCTGGTCACCATCAAAGTCAGCGTTAAACGCTGTACATACCAATGGATGCAACTGAATTGCCTTGCCTTCGACCAGAACAGGTTCGAAAGCCTGAATGCCAAGACGGTGCAAGGTTGGCGCCCGGTTCAGCATCACCGGATGCTCGCGGATCACCTCTTCAAGAATGTCCCAGACTTCGGGACGTTCTTTTTCCACCATACGCTTGGCCATTTTGACTGTGCTGGCCATCGCATAAAGCTCTAGCTTTGAGTAGATAAATGGCTTGAACAATTCCAGTGCCATCTTCTTTGGCAGACCGCATTGATGCAGTTTGAGTTCAGGTCCAACAACGATAACCGAACGACCCGAATAATCGACACGCTTACCAAGTAGGTTCTGACGGAAACGACCCTGCTTGCCTTTAAGCATATCCGACAGCGATTTAAGGGGACGCTTATTGACGCCGCTGATAACGCGGCCACGACGACCATTGTCAAACAGCGCATCAACTGATTCCTGCAACATGCGCTTTTCGTTACGGACAATAATGTCCGGCGCGCGCAGTTCGATCAGACGCTTTAGACGGTTGTTACGATTGATAACGCGGCGATAAAGATCGTTAAGGTCAGAGGTCGCAAAGCGGCCACCATCCAACGGCACCAACGGGCGCAATTCCGGCGGAATCACAGGCACAACGTCAAGAATCATCCATTCAGGACGACATCCAGACTCTTTGAAGGCATCAACAAGTTTCAGACGCTTTACAAGCTTTTTGCGCTTGGCTTCCGAACCTGTTGCGATCAGCTCTTCGCGGATTTTTACGCGCTCTTGATCAAGGTCAAGATCAACAAGAACCTTTTTGATGGCTTCGGCACCAATGCTGGCTTCGAAAGCATCATCACCAAATTCGTCCTGCGCATCGTAATATTCTTCTTCTGACAGAAGCTGGCCTTTGACCAGCGACGTCATACCAGGCTCGATCACGACAAAGTTTTCAAAATACAGAACGCGTTCCAGATCCTTTAATGTCATATCGACAAGCAGACCGATACGGCTTGGAAGCGATTTCAGAAACCAGATATGCGCAACGGGCGCAGCAAGTTCAATATGCCCCATGCGCTCGCGGCGTACTTTGGAAAGAGTAACTTCAACACCACATTTCTCGCAGATAATACCGCGATACTTCATCCGCTTATATTTACCGCAAAGACATTCGTAATCACGAACAGGTCCAAAAATACGGGCACAGAAAAGACCGTCTTTTTCTGGCTTAAACGTACGATAGTTAATCGTTTCCGGCTTTTTAATCTCACCGAATGACCAAGACCGAATACGCTCGGGTGATGCGATGGAAATTCTGATTTTGTCAAAGCTCTGCGGGCCTTGTGTTTGCCCGAAAGGATTCATCAAATCGTTCATCTATCTACCTTTCCAACATAAGTTGGTTTCAAATAAGTACCTGCCGCCCACCGACATCGCGGTGGGAGCACCAGCCTAAACGGCCTAGTATTCTGCCTCATGCAAATCAACATTCAGACCAAGCGAGCGAAGCTCTTTGACCAAAACATTGAAGGATTCCGGAATGCCAGATTCAAAGTCATCATCACCGCGAACAATGGCTTCATAAACCTTTGTCCGGCCTGAAACGTCATCCGACTTGACGGTGAGCATTTCCTGCAAGGTGTAGGCCGCGCCATAAGCTTCAAGTGCCCAGACCTCCATCTCACCAAAGCGCTGTCCACCGAACTGTGCCTTACCACCAAGCGGCTGCTGTGTAACCAGCGAGTAAGGACCGATCGAACGAGCGTGAATCTTGTCATCAACAAGGTGATGCAATTTCAGCATATAGATATAGCCAACGGTGACAGCACGGTCGAAAACTTCGCCTGTACGTCCATCAGTAAGCCATTCCTGACCTGTTTCACTAAGTCCGGCCTTTTTCAGCAGACCCACGACATCGGCTTCACGCGCGCCATCAAATACCGGTGTCCCCATAGGCACACCACGACCAAGAATTTCGGCCTGTTCAATGATCTGATCATCATCCATCACTGCCAGTTCATTCTGGTATTGTTCAGCAGAATACATGCCTGACAAGGTATCGCGTAGCTTTGAGGTATCAGCATTAGCACGCGCCGCTTCCGCCGCCGCGCCAACCTGTTTACCTAGGCCACGTGCCGCCCAGCCAAGATGCGTTTCCAGAATCTGTCCAACATTCATACGTGACGGCACCCCAAGCGGGTTCAGCACGATATCAACCGGCGTTCCATCTTCCAGATATGGCATATCTTCGGCAGGCACTATCCGCGAGATCACACCTTTGTTGCCATGACGGCCAGCCATTTTGTCACCTGGCTGAAGCTTGCGCTTTACGGCTACAAAAACCTTAACCATCTTCATCACGCCCGGGAGTAATTCGTCACCACCCTGAAGCTTGTCAACCTTGTCATTGAAGCGTGCCTGCAAGGCCGCAACAGCATTTTCAAAGTTGGCAATCTGCGCTTCGACAAGCTTTTGCACTTTGTCATCTTTAACAGCAATCTGCTGCCATTGTGACTTTGGCAATTCGTTCAGCAGTGCATCATCGATTTTGGTGCCCGCTTTTATGCCCTTTGGTCCTGACGCCACTGTCTGATCTGCAAACAGTTCGGTCATACGACCGTGGAAACCACGCTCAAGGATAGAGCGTTCGTCATCACGGTCTTTTCCAAGACGATCGATTTCAGCACGGTCAATGGCCAGCGCACGCTCGTCCTTTTCAACACCACGACGTGAGAAAACCCGCACTTCAACAACCGTACCTGAACCGCCAGGTGGCAGTTTCAAAGATGTGTCACGAACGTCAGATGCCTTTTCACCAAAAATGGCGCGTAGCAGTTTTTCTTCGGGCGTCATTGGTGATTCACCTTTTGGTGTCACCTTGCCAACCAGAATGTCACTTGGTCCAACCTCAGCACCGACATAGACGATGCCTGCCTCGTCTAGATTCTTTAGTGCTTCTTCACCGACATTAGGAATGTCGCGGGTGATTTCTTCCTGACCAAGCTTTGTATCACGTGCCATCACTTCATATTCTTCGATATGGATCGATGTGAATACGTCGTCACGGACAATACGTTCAGAAATCAGGATTGAATCTTCAAAGTTGTAACCATTCCAAGGCATAAACGCGACAAGCACGTTCCGGCCAAGTGCCAATTCACCATCCTCGGTCGATGGGCCATCAGCGATGATGTCACCTCGACGAACCGTATCACCAACTTTTACAAGTGGGCGCTGGTTGACAGTTGTGTTCTGGTTTGAACGCTGGAACTTTAACAGGCTGTAGATGTCAACCGGCGATACTTCTTCGGTTGTTTCTTCGCTGGCGCGCACAACAATACGTGTTGCATCGACCTGATCGATAACACCAGCACGTTTTGCAACGATCGTAACACCCGAATCACGGGCGACACGAGCTTCCATACCAGTGCCTACAATTGGCGCTTCGGCTTTTACCAGAGGCACTGCCTGACGTTGCATGTTCGAGCCCATCAAAGCACGGTTCGCGTCATCATTTTCCAAAAACGGAATCAGTGCCGCGGCAACAGATACTAGCTGTTTTGGCGATACGTCCATCAATTCAATATCGGTTGGACGGGCAAGGCCAATTTCACCAGCCCGACGTACCGGGATCAATTCACCAACAAAAACGCCTTTGGCATCAAGTTCGGCATTCGCCTGTGCAATCGTATAACGGCCTTCTTCCATAGCCGAGATATAGCGTACCTCGTCTGTCACCTTGCCTTCGACGACTTTACGATATGGTGTTTCGATAAAGCCATAACGATTGATCTGGGCATAGGTTGCCAGCGAGTTGATAAGACCAATATTCGGTCCTTCTGGCGTTTCAATCGGGCAAATTCGGCCATAATGCGTTGGATGCACGTCGCGCACCTCAAAGCCCGCACGTTCGCGCGTCAAGCCGCCTGGCCCAAGCGCCGAAACACGGCGTTTATGGGTGATTTCAGACAATGGGTTGGTCTGATCCATAAATTGTGACAATTGCGATGAGCCAAAGAATTCACGCACGGCAGCCGCAGCTGGTTTGGCGTTAATCAGGTCGGCAGGCATGACAGTGTCGATTTCAACAGCGCCCATACGTTCACGAATGGCACGTTCCATACGCAACAAACCAACACGATATTGGTTTTCCATCAATTCACCAACCGAACGAACCCGGCGGTTACCTAGATGGTCAATATCGTCAATATCGCCACGTCCATCTTTGAGACCCGTTAGAACTTTCAGAATTGCCATCACGTCCTGCTTGCGCAGAATGCGGACAGAATCATCAGTGTCCAGATCAAGGCGTGAATTCATTTTCACACGGCCAACGGATGACAGGTCATAGCGTTCGGAAGTGAAAAACAGGCTTTGGAACAAAGCATGTGAACTTTCCAATGTTGGCGGCTCGCCCGGACGCATAACACGATAAATATCGACCAGCGCTTCTTCCCGACATGTATTGCGGTCAGCGGCCAATGTGTTGCGCAGATGCGGCCCAAAATTGACATTGTCGATAAATAGAACGCTGATTTCATCATTGCCATTTTCAACAAAGCGCGCCACTAGCTCTTCGGTGATTTCTTCACCAGCTTCGGCATAGACTTCGCCAGTTGACATATTGATGATGTCTTCAGCAATAAAACGACCAAGAATATCGGTATCAGGAACAAGAATATCTTTGACGCCGCCTTCAGCCAGCTTTTTCAGCGAGCGCGGTGTCATTTTTGTGCCTGCTTTGGCAACAACCTTTTTGGTGTCGGCATCAACTAGATCACGAACCAACTGGCTACCTTTAAGCTTGTCAGTATTAAGGGGAAAGCGCCAGCCATCACCATCGCGTTTATAAGCAACTGCATTGTAGAAATAGCTGAGAATTTCTTCACGGCTCATACCAACAACACGTGATGGGTCAATATCTTCGCCAGATTCGACGCAGGCAGTCATATAGGCTTGTGAGTCGGCGTCAGGCAATGCCATCATAAAGGTTGTTGATGGCAATTTACGCTTGCGATCAATACGCACGTTAAGAATATCTTTGGCATCAAATTCAAAATCAAGCCATGATCCACGATAGGGAATAACGCGGGCAGCAAACAGCAATTTGCCCGAAGCATGAGTTTTGCCACGGTCATGATCGAAAAATACGCCTGGTGACCGGTGCATCTGTGACACGATCACACGTTCGGTGCCATTCACAATGAAAGTACCATTTGACGTCATAAGCGGCAGATCGCCCATATAGACGTCCTGTTCCTTGATGTCGCGAATTGAACGCGCACCTGTGTCTTCGTCTTCTTCCCAAACTACCAGACGCAAGGTCACCTTAAGCGGCGAGGCAAAAGTCAGCCCGCGCTGTTGACATTCTTCAACGTCGTATTTTGGCTTTTCAAGATCATAAGACACAAATTCAAGGATCGAACGACCAGCAAAATCTTCGATCGGGAAAACTGATTTAAAGGTTTCCTGTAACCCGTGATCGATACGATCAGGCACCGAAATATCCATTTGTAAAAAGCTATCATAACTTGACCGTTGAACATCGATCAGATTTGGCATTGGCGTGATTTCTTCCAATTGCCCAAATGTGCGGCGAACCCGCTTGCGACTATCCAAGGTACTTACGTGCGATGCCATTTAGTGATCCCTCATCAAAATCTCGGCTCACCAACTCAAAAAAGGCCAAGTTGGAAGCTTGGTTTGGTCCATCCAGCGAAAATGTTTCAGCTTTCAGGTTTTTAACGACCTTGCACCGGATAGCGAAACGCCACCCGGTGCAAGCAATTTTCAACAGCTTTTAAATGTAAGCTGTTCCGTCAAAGTTACTTAACTTCGACAGAGGCACCAGCTTCTTCAAGCTTGCCTTTAATTTCATTCGCTTCGTCCTCAGACACGGCTTCTTTGACAGCTTTAGGTGCTGCTTCGACGAGGTCTTTTGCTTCTTTCAGGCCAAGACCTGTGATCGCGCGAACTTCTTTAATAACATTGATCTTTGATGCACCAGCGGCAGTCAGAACAACGTCAAATTCAGTTTTTGCCTCAGCCGCGCCGCCAGCGTCACCGCCGCCAGCTGGCATTGCCATTGCCATAGGAGCAGCAGCGGCAGACACGCCCCACTTCTCTTCCAGCATTGTTGCCAACTCAGCAGCTTCGAGAACTGTAAGGTTGGAAAGGTCTTCTGCGATTTTTGCTATATCAGCCATTTGTATACTCCATTAAGCTTGAACTTCTAGGTTTAAATTATGAACTCTGCAATTGGTCTTCGCGTGCTTTGATGACGCGTGCGAGCTTTCCGGCCGGAGCCTGAGCCACACGTGCAAGTTTTCCTGCTGGGGCTTGAAGAAGCCCAACAAGCTTGCCGCGTAATTCGTCAAGAGATGGCAATTTGGCCAATGCCTCAACGCCAGATTTGTCGAGAATTTTCCCGTCAATACTGCCGCCAACAATGGTCAATTTGGTATTCGTCTTGGCAAATTCTACGAGAGTTTTGGCCGCTGCCACCGGGTCTTGCGATGTTCCAATCGCAGTTGGTCCGGTAAACAGGCTGTCCAAATCTTCGTAGCGCGTGTCTTTAAGCGCTAGCTTGGCAATCCGGTTTTTGGTTACCTTAAAGCCAGCACCGGCTTCCCGCATCTTTAGACGCAGTTCGCCACTCTCTGCAACGGTCAAACCAACCTGATGCGTCACAACAATAGTTGTTGATGCATTGAAGGCTGCTTGCAGGGTTTCGATCAATTCGGCTTTTTCTGTTCTATTCACCGACAATCTCCACTCTTCGTTTGGGATATTATGCCCTATTGGGCATGCCATCCCGGTTGCAAAACTAGACCGAAAAAAAATTCCGGCCTGCTGGCCTGCCCATAAGAAGTTCAAGCGGATAATCCGCTTTTGCTCCCCGTCTATTACAGGTTATTAAGCATCTTTCGGCCTTGCGGCTGATCGGCGCCCCTGCAGTCTTGGACAGGTGCGGGGTCGTGCAAGCACCACCCCTAGTCATCATCAACACGTTACCGCGCCGATGATAAATTCAAATTCATCTAGGCAATGTCTTCGACAAACACGCCTGCGCTCATTGTCGAGCTGATGGTAATCTTTTTGATATACGACCCTTTTGCACCGCTTGGGCGTGCCTTGCGGACAGCTTCGATAAATGCGTTTGCATTTTCTTCAATCTGTTTGGCGCCAAAGCTGGCCTTGGCAACACCAGCATGCACAACACCAGCTTTTTCAGCACGATATTGAACTTCACCAGCCTTGGCAGCTTTTACCGCTTCGGCAACGTCAGCTGTGACAGTGCCAAGCTTTGGGTTCGGCATCAGACCACGAGGGCCAAGCACCTTACCAAGACGACCAACAACACCCATCATATCAGGTGTGGCAATAACACGATCAAAGGCAGATTCGCCATTCTGGATCGCTTCGGCCAAATCTTCAGCACCGACAAGATCGGCGCCAGCGGCTTTTGCCTCATCAGCTTTTGCATCTTTGGCAAAAACAGCAACACGCATGGTTTTGCCCGTACCGTTTGGCATGGCGACAACACCGCGCACCATCTGATCAGCATGACGTGGATCAACACCCAAATTCATGGCAATTTCGATGGTTTCGTCAAATTTTGCCTTTGCATTCGACTTTACCAGTTCGACAGCCTCAGCCAGCGGATAGGCTTTGTTCCGGTCAACCGCTTCATAAGCAGCACGTAAGTTCTTTGTCTGTTTAGCCATTGGTTCAGCCCTCCACAACTTCAAGGCCCATGGCGCGGGCAGAACCCATCACCATCTGCATGGCACCTTCGATATCAACCGCATTCATGTCGCCCATCTTCTGATCGGCAATTTCGCGCACCTGCGCCATTGTCACTTTACCAGCAACCGTACGACCTGGCTCCTGACCACCTTTTGGCAGGCCAGCGGCTTTTTTCAAGAAAAAGCTGACCGGAGCTGTTTTGGTTGCGAATGTAAAGGACTTGTCCTGATACACAGTGATGACAACCGGAATTGGCATATTCTTTTCCAGTGAGTCAGTCGCTGCGTTGAACGCCTTACAAAATTCCATGATATTTACGCCGCGCTGACCCAGTGCTGGACCAACCGGTGGTGACGGGTTAGCCGCTCCAGCTGGAATATTCAGCTTGATATATCCGTCAATCTTCTTTGCCATAACTATCTTTCCTTGACTTACGGGACAGCATGTTAAGTGATGCCACCGTTATCGCGTTAACCGCACTTGTTTAAACTTTTTCTACCTGACTATATTCCAACTCAACCGGCGTTGACCGACCAAAGATGGACACGGTCACTTTCAGCCTTGCCTTATCATCATCAGCCTCTTCAACATAACCATTGAAAGACGCAAACGGACCATCCGATACGCGCACCTGCTCGCCAATATCGAATGTGATTGTTGAACGTGGACGCTCGACACCTTCACTCATTTGCTTGATCAGGCGCTCAGCCTCACCATTCGTGATTGGCACGGGCTTGCCTTTGCCCCCTAAGAAACCTGTGACCCGCGGCTGGCTGGTGACAAGCTGCCACGCCTCATCGCTAAGTTCCAGTTTCACAAGGATATAACCGGGGAAGAATTTACGCTCTGACTGGACGCGCACACCACGGCGCAATTCAACTACCTCTTCGGTAGGAACCATCACTTCGTCAATCTGATCTTCAAGCCCATGCGTAGCGGCTTGCTCGGTAATTGCCTGAGCGACCTTTTTCTCAGATCCTGAGAACACATGAACAACGTACCAGCGTTTGGCCATCAATAAATCCCAATTTGTCTTGCCATGAGCAAAACGTCAAAAAACCACTTCGTTCCTAGCCACCAAGACCAAGAACAAACTGGACAACATTCGAAAGCACCATATCCACCAGCAAAAAGAAAATCGCGGCAATGGTTACCATAATAAACACAGTCAGCGTAGCCGTACCTGTCTCACGGCGAGACGCCCAAGAAATCCGACTGATTTCCTGACGCACTTGTCTTACAAACTGTGCGGGCGATACTTTAGCCATCGATAGCTGCCACTTCAAGTTCAATTTTCACAATAGCGGCATACATTTTCGTTATCTTTCCTTGTTATAACTTCCAGCTCTAGCCTTCCGGCCAAGGCATATACGCCTGAGCCGGTCAATCCCGCTACAACCAAGAAAGTCGAAGAATGCCACCGTGGATGGAGCCTATTACCAAAACCTCACCAGCAAAGCAACCCTTGATGTGGGATTTAACCATATATGTTTCAACAAAATATCACCGCATGAGCAGGTTCAAACATTGATGACGCCCATTGACCACATTGCGTATTATACTTGACCACGGCAAATGATCGGCCTAGTTGAGATTCAGGGCGGTGCGATCCAGCATGACAGCCAAAGGATATGTAACATTATGCCTGTCACAGACAACGCTAGAGGCGCGGCACTTATGGCGCTTAGCATGCTTTGCTTTACTGCCAATGATACAATGATGAAGTTTCTGTTTGGTGATTTGCCACTGTTTCAGGTTGTGCTATTGCGTGGCTTGCTGTGCTTGCCCTTGATTGGCTATATGGCGCATCGACAAGCACAGCTTTTCATCCGTGCAAACCGGCGTGACATGACCATCGTTCTGGTGCGCGCCATCGCCGAAACATTGGCAACGATCTTTTTTCTGACCGCCCTAGCGAATATGCCGCTTGCCAATATCATTGCCATTTTGCAGACCTTGCCCCTGAGTGTAACAATGGTAGCGGCGCTGTTTATGGGCGAACCTGTAGGCTGGCGTCGCTGGACGGCAATCATTGTAGGTTTCATCGGCGTTTTGATCATCATCCGACCTGGCACCGACGGTTTCAGCATCTATTCGATGTGGGGACTTGCCGCCGTTGCCTGTGTGACGGTGCGTGACATTGTCACCCGCCGTCTGTCACGTGAAATGCCATCTCTGTTTGTCACATTGATTACCGCCATCGCAATTACCTGTCTTGGGGCTGTCATGACCCCAGCATCAGGCTGGGTAACACCATCGGCAACAAACTGGCTGATTCTGCTGGCAACCGCCTGTGTGATTGTTGCGGCCTATCTGTTCAGCGTCATGACCATGCGAGTTGGTGACATCAGCTTTGTCTCGCCATTCCGCTATACAGGGCTGATCTGGGCTATATTGTTTGGCTTTATCGTTTTTGACGAATGGCCAGATAATCTGACTTTGATAGGCATGGCAGTCATCGTCATTACCGGTGCCTATATGTTCCATCGCGAACGCATTGTCGCAAAGCAACAGGTCTAAGCGCATGGCAATCAACCAGCTTCAGGCGATGTAAGCTAGTCAGTAACAGCCAGTTCAGCATAGGACGCCATAACATAGCGTTGAAAAGCAGGACGCTTTGCCAGATCATCATAATAGCGGCGCATATACGGAAAATCACTACGTTCCAAGTCTATGTCGAAATAGCGATATAGGACATGACCGAACTGGATATCGGCAAGAGTAAAATCCTCGCCTGCCAGAAAGGCGTGATGCGCCAGCCGTTCATCGGCAATCGCCAGATAGCGATTCAATATTTCAAGATTAGCCGCAATCAAGGCGGGTTCGCGTTTTGAAGGCGCCGTCCGCACAACTTTCCAGAAAATTGGCCACGTAAATTTATCAACAGTATTGATCTTTGCCCATTCAGCCCATTTGTCAATTTGCGCCCGCGCCATAATATCATCTGGCCAGAAGCGATCATCGCCATAACGTGCGGCTAGGTAGCGCAGAATTGCGCCAGTTTCGAATAAAGGTTGCTGGTCGCCATCAATCAATGTCGGGATCGTTCTGTTTGGGTTCATGCGCGCATAATCCGGCGTATCAACGACTCCATACATCAAGCCGGCATCAATCCGTTCAAATTCAAGTTCCAATTCGGCAAGGCACCATAAGGCCGCCTGCACGTTTGATGATGATAGTCGTCCCCATATTTTTATCTCGGGCATTGGTGTCTCCTTCTGCATGAGATTTGAATATCATGTCCGGCTGGCACGTTTTTCGGCTGACATCATCTGGTTAATCACACGATCCGAAATAGCATCGCGCGCATAGGTAAAGGTGCCATGGTCTTTGACCTCGGTTGCTACCCGAATCAATGCGCCATAGGCAGCACGGGCAAATGAACCACCAACGCTGATCCGTTTCACGCCTGCTTCGGCCAGTTGTTCAATACTAAACAGGGCATTATGCAAGCCCATCACAACATTTACCGGCTTATCAACAGCACTACAAAGGGTGCGAATATCGTCCAGATTGTCCAGCCCAGGCGCATAAAGGACATCAGCGCCAGCCCGATCAAAAGCCTGTAGCCGCTGGATTGTGTCATCCAGATCAGGATTGCCCCACAAATAATTTTCAGCACGCGCCGTGAGCATAAAGGGCTGTCCATGCGTTGCCGATGCTGCGGCCTTGATTCGTTCGACCGCTATATCCAGCGGCAAAATAGGCGTATCCGCGTCACTGCTGGCATCTTCGATCGAGCCGCCAACAAGACCTGCCTTTATCGCCAAAGAAATGGTTTCATGACAGATTTCGGGTGCGACGCCAAAGCCATCTTCCAGATCAGCCGAAACAGGTACGGATGTAGCCGCGATGATCGCGCGCGCATTGGCCAGAATATCAGCGCGGGTGACGACGCCAGCCGCGTCGCGCTGACCCGCGCTAAAAGCATAACCGGCACTGGTGGTGGCTAAAGCTTTGAACCCGCTTTGCTCGAGAATGATGGCCGAACCTGCATCCCATGGATTCGGCATGACAAAGGCACCTTCGCATTCATGAAGAGCTTTGAAGTTTTGATATTTTTGCTGTTGTGTTGTTTCCACGTGCTTACTCCTAGCTGACCTATCAGCCTAGAACGATTAAGTTTTGCCCAAAACCATTTGCCCCAAAAGCATATGCACAGAAAGATTGACGCATGAAAAAACCCCCAGCCATGCCAGCTAGGGGTTTTCGTAATACCATCACTAAGAGATGGCAGGAGCGGAGGGACTCGAACCCACAGCCCCCGGTTTTGGAGACCGGTGCTC
>NZ_CAXBVX010000023.1:0-23277 GCF_963979125.1 uncultured Candidatus Puniceispirillum sp. | reverse complement strand
TGCCATCACTTGCCGTATCATAGATCAGCATTTCAACTTTTGGATTGGCGATTGAAAACAGGGCCAGCTCAGCCCCTTTACGCAGTTCCTCACCAAATTGCTTATGTGTGCCGCTTAACGGTGCCATCAGCGCAACCCGCAGACGATCTGGCGTTTTTGCTGGTAGCACAAACTCATCTTCATCAGGCGGCACGGGAATTTTGTTGGCCAGCAGGGCAAAGGCGGCATTCAACGCTTCGGCAGCCAATGACGGATCGGGGCCTTCGGTCACGGGGGTAACGGCGTCAGGTATCTTTTTTGGGGCTGATGACTGAATTTGCCAAATAATCTGGTTAATCGTCGATTCACGTTTCATTTCTGCCGCGATCGCGGCTTTGGCCATGGCGGTTGCTTCTTCAGGTTCAAGAACGCTATCAGCCAGATCATTTATAATGACATCCAGGGGACTCATTACATCAGCTTCGGTCTCAACGGCTTGGGTCTCGGCTGGCTGGCTTTCATCTTGCTGGGTGCTATCAGGCAGGCGCATATCTGATACAGGCGCATCTTCGGGGCGCGGATCAGGCACCATCAGCTTTTGTAGCAAATCAATTTTTGCAGGATCGGCCTTGGATACAGGCTTGATAATAACCGTATCATCTTCCCTTATTTGCGATTTTTGTTGCGCCGCCTTGGCCAGTGCTGCTTTGCTTTCGGCATTCAGCGCGATGGCTGTCTCTGCCGCTGCTTTGGGGTTAGGTTCGGGCGTAGGTCTTACAACAGGAACCGATGAAACAGGTCTGGGTGTGGTTTGCGACCCACAACTTGCCACCATTACAGAAATCACAACATAACATAATAAATGCCAAGGTTTGGCCATAGTGTCTCCCAACAAGTCATCTTTATCATGGCTGGCTGATCTGCGCATGTTATTATTTGCTTGGTTGCTATTTAATTCAACCGTTATCATGCCCAACAGAATGAAATAACTCACAATCGGACAGGTGCAGATCATGAGCGATGCGTATGGATTACTATCGGTGGTAGCGACCCCGATTGGAAATCTGGGTGACTTTTCACCACGTGCCGCCGCTTGTCTCGAAGCGGTCGATATTATCGCTTGTGAAGATACACGGATGACCCGCAAATTACTGACCTTAACAGGCACCTCGAACAAGGCGCGTTTATATCCCTATCACGATCATAATGGGCATCTGATGCGGCCAAAACTGATCAAACAGCTTCTGGCTGGACAAAATATCGCCTTGGTCAGTGATGCCGGCACCCCGCTTATTTCTGATCCTGGGTTCAAGCTCGTCGCCGCCTGCCATGACCATAATATCACCGTGACCGCAATCCCGGGGCCCAGCGCGCCGATCACGGCCTTGGCGGCGGCGGGCTTGCCAACGGACAAATTCATGTTTGCTGGTTTTATCCCGGTATCAAGCAAAGCTGCGCGTGATGCTATGGCCGACGTCGCGATGCTGACATGCACCACCATCTGGTTTGCAACGCCGAAACGTCTTTGTGTCAGTTTGCAGATGATGCGCGATATTTTGGGCGATCGGCTTGCCGTTGTCGCGCGCGAGCTCACCAAAATGCATGAACATATTCATCGCGGCACCTTGACCGCATTATGCAATCACTATGAAACCACCGATACGCCAAAGGGCGAATTGGTCATTCTTGTCGAAGGCCGTAAAAAAGACGAGGCCATGTTCGATGATGTCACGATCGAACAGATGCTGCGTGCTGAACTTGAAGGTGCCACCTTGCGCGATGCGGTACAGACAATCACCGACATGACCGGACAGCCACGCAAGAAAATATATAAGCTGGCGATTGATATTCAAAGATAAGTATCATGCCCGATTCAAAAACGCCCAACCCAGATAAAGCTTCATCAAAAACCGCACAATTCAAAGCTGCTGAAAAAACGGGGCATCTGGCTGAGGCGCGTGCCATTCTATGGTATCGGCTACGTGGGTTTCGCATTCTGGCGCGGCGCTGGCAAAGTCATAGTGGCGAAATTGATATTATTGCACGGCGGGGACATCTGCTTGTGTTTTGCGAAGTCAAATTCCGGCACAAAGATGTTCATGCGGCCAGCCCGTCCCCCCGTCAGCAAAAACGGATCACACGGGCGGCGGCATTATTCATTGCCGCATCACCCCTTTACCAGAATTATGAATGCCGTTTTGATGTGATTTTGATCGAACGCAAACCCTATGCATTATGGGGTCACTTGATAGCAGTTGTAAATGCTTGGTAGAACGTCTATAGGCCTTGACCATAATGCAACAACTTGTCACATTTAAGCGGCTATACACAGCCAGACTGCAAACCCAATAGGAGACCGTCCATGCAGGCGTCGCGCCCTTCACATATCTCAACCATGACCCGTGTCTCTGCCTGTATTTTGATTCTGGCATCGCTGGCTTTGCAAGGCTGTGTTGGGGCGGCAATTGGTGTTGGTACGGCGGCGGTGGCAGCGTCAACAACGGAAAAAGGACTGTCCACCTCGGTATCTGACAGCGTTATTTTCACCAAACTGCATGACAAATTCATTCAGACCGATGCCAGCCTTGGCACTGTTGTCGATGTGGCTGTCAATGACGGGGCGGTATTGATGACAGGCAAGGTAAAGACCCCCGAAGAAAAAGTGCTGGCCACCAAGCTGGCATGGGAAATCAAAGGCGTCCGTGAAGTCGTCAATGAAATACAGGTAACCGATACATCAACACTCAAAGACGTGGCCAAGGATCTGGCAGCCAGTGCCCAATTGCGCGGCAAGCTGATCACCGATAGTGATATTTCATCCCTTAACTTCAGCATCGATGTGGTGAATGGCATTGTGTATCTGTCGGGTGTTGCCTCATCACCTGATGAGATGAATGCCGTTGTCGCGCATGCACAGGATCTGCGCTTTGCCCAGCAGGTGGTCAATTACATCAGCTTGGCAACTGACACGCGCGATTAGCCTGACTATGACCGTTTCACCGAATCTGTCCGTTGCCATCCAGATGGATCCGGTTGACTCAATCGAGATCGCTGGCGATACCAGCTTTGCCTTTGGTCTGGAGGCGCAAAAGCGTGGTCATTCCCTTTGGTATTACACCCCCGACAAGCTAAGCCTGAATGACGCAAGAATCGAAGCGCGCGGTCAGTCACTACAGCTATTTGACCATCAGGGTGATCATTTTAAAACAGGTGCCCTTGAAACCCGCGCTCTAACTGATTTTGACATCATCCTGATGCGCCAGGATCCCCCGTTTGATATGGCCTATATCACCGCCACGCATCTGCTGGAAATGTTGCCGCCTACAACCATGGTCGTCAATAATCCTGCCGAGGTACGTAACGCTCCGGAAAAATTGCTGGTAACCTTATTCCCCGACCTGATGCCGCCAACCTTGATAAGCCGTGATCCCGAAACGATTGCGGCCTTTCGGGCAACGCATCATGACATCATCGTCAAGCCGCTTTTTGGTAATGGCGGGGCCGGCGTTTTCCGCTTACGCCAAGATGATCAGAATCTTAGCGCTTTGCTTGAAATGTTTTTTCAAACCAGCCGCGAACCGGTGATGGTACAGGCCTATATACCCGCCGTGACCAAAGGCGATAAGCGCGTCATTCTTGTCGATGGCGAACCGGTTGGCGCGGTAAATCGGATTCCGCAAAAAGGCGAAGCGCGGTCCAACTTCCATGTTGGTGGCAGTGCCGCCCGGGCCGAACTCACGGCGCGTGATCTGGAAATTTGCCATGCGATTGGCCCTGAATTACGCCGCCGCCAGCTTTTATTTGTCGGCATTGACATCATTGGCGATTATATAACCGAAATTAATGTCACCTCGCCGACAGGCATTCGTGAAATTCTGCGTCTATCGGATATCGATATTGCCGCGCACACATGGGATGCGATCGAACGCATCCGTCCCACTTATGCAAATAATGGCATCGCCCGATAGGCCAGCGCTTCGGCCAGATGCGCGCGGGTGACATCATTATTATTATCCAGATCAGCAATCGTTCGCGCCACGCGCATAATCTTGTGATAGGCACGCGCTGACAATCTTTGCTGTTCAAGTGCCGCTTTCAACAGATCCTTTGCTTCATCTTCCAGCTGGATAGCAACATCCAGATCATCGCCTACCAGCTTGGCATTGAGTGTGCCATCCGCCTGACTAGGGCGGGCTGTCGCCATAGCTCGTGCGGTCATGATACGGTCATAAATATCTGCCGAACTTTCCGCCACCTCATCTGCCATTAACATTTGCGGGGTGACTTCGGGTACTTCGATAATCAGATCAAAACGATCCATCACTGGACCAGATACTTTCGCACAATAGTGGCGGCCACATTCCGGCGCGCGGCTACAGGCACGCGCTGGATCCCCCAGATAGCCGCACCGACATGGATTCATCGCGGCGACAAGCTGAAACTGGGCAGGATAGGTATAATTATTATTCGCACGCGCCACGACCACTTTACCTGTTTCCAAAGGCTGGCGAAGCGAATCCAGCACCACGCGGCTAAATTCGGCCAGCTCATCGAGAAACAGAACACCATGATGCGCCAGCGATATTTCGCCTGGCTTGGCGCGCATCCCGCCGCCGACCAGCGCCGCCATCGATGCCGAATGATGCGGCTCCCGAAAGGGGCGATCCCTGACAAGTCCTCCTTCGGAAAGCTGGCCTGCAATCGAATGAATCATCGTCACCTGCAACGCCTGTTCGGGGGTCAATGGCGGCAGTAACCCGGGCAAGCGTGCGGCCAGCATTGATTTGCCAGCCCCGGGTGGGCCGATCAATAACAGATTATGTCCACCTGTAGCGGCGATTTCCAGAACCCGCCGCGCAATCAACTGGCCACGCAAATCCGCCATATCGGGATGCTGAACATGGCTGGTCACTATTTTCGCTATTGGCGGATCAACAATTTGACTGCCGCGCACATGATTAAGCAATGCCAGAATGTCAGCTGGTGCCAGAATATCAATATCGCCAGCCCATGCAGCTTCGGCACCCGACGCCGCCGGACAGATCAAATTCTGCTGTTGACTGCTGGCAAAGATAGCCGCCGATAATGCGCCTGATACAGGCTGGATCGCCCCGTTCAATGATAATTCACCTAGCACAACACGGTCTGCCACCGCATCCGCTGGCACCACCCCCATGGCAACCAGCAGACCAAGCGCAATCGGCAGGTCAAAATGCGCGCCTTCTTTCAAAACATCGGCAGGCGCCAGATTGATCGCAATTCGTTTCGGCGGCAAAGACAAACCGATTGATGTTAACGCCGCCCGCACGCGTTCTTTGGATTCGGCAACCGATTTATCAGCCAGCCCAACAATCGCCATCGCGGGCAAACCATTGGCAATATGAACCTGCACATCAACAGCGATGGTATCAATGCCACGAAAGGCAACTGTCTGGATGTTTGCATGCATGATTATCGGCATCCATCGTCGTGAATGACCATTTTGGATGAGCTAAAAGATCGCCGCAAGTTGATTAGATTATTGCAATATGTAAAGCCGGATCTCTGACGATATTATAACCGCCCATATATCCAAATATTAAGGCCGTTTTGCCAGCATCGGTCCCATTGCGCCGCCACCAAGCACATGCATATGCAGATGCGGTACGTCCTGATGCCCGTCATTACCTATATTCGAAATGATTCGATAGCCTGTTTCGCTAATGCCGGTTTTTTCGGCGACACGGTGGATCGCGGCGGAAAAGCCAGCAATTTCCTCAACCGAGGCATGTGCCGCAAAATCGGCATAATCAACATAACGTCCTTTGGGAATCACCAGCACATGCACAGGTGCTTGCGGGGCAATATCATAAAAGGACAAGGTCAAATCATCTTCATCACATTTATTGCAGGGAATCTCGCCACGCAGGATTTTCGCAAAAATATTATTATCGTCATACGAAGCCATCTCATCACCTGCTGTCACGCCGCCATCTAAAGGGCTTTGTGATAATAATATCCCATCACATATGTGCCATCGACTTTGGCATAATATTCATTGCTCGCATAGCGTTTGAACCCGCGGGCTTCAAACGACTGTATCGCCCGCGTCTGGGTGGCTCGAACATCAAGGTTAATCATCGAAAACCCTTCGGATTTAGCCAGCGCCTCGGCTTCGCCAATCATCTTTTGCGCCAACCCGTGACCACGCGCCCATGGGGCAACAAAGAATGTTGTCAGATTACAGCTAAATGCCTGCGCTTCGTTATTACGCGGCGGCCGCACGATCTGGCAACAGCCACCAATCATCTTATCAAGACGCGCTGCAATCAAATGCCGCTCGGGAACCATCAATACACCACGCCAGTAATCTTCCATGACCGAACGTGGCGGCGGCGTCAGCCAGCCAAAACCACCATCCGATTTGATCGCTTCTTCGGCAGCATCGCATAATTCATTAATGTCGCTTGCCGACAGTTTTGCGACTGTCTCAACTGACAGTTTTGCTACATGATCTCTAAGAATTTCGGGCGTCATTTAGAACATCCTCGATTGGTGCAAAACGGCACAGATAGCTAATTAATGATCAGCACGATGCACAATAAATATGGCATAATTACGAAACCGTACAATTGGACAGGCCATCTTGCCTGCCGCATCGATCCGCAAAGTCTGCACTATTCGCATAATTTGCGAACCTTTTAACACAACAATATAAAATTGGAACAGCTTGTTTGTATTTTATCAGAAAGATTTATACCAGAGAATTTATCCCCAAAAGAATTTATCCCCGAAAGAATTTATCCAAGACGCTTTTCCAACGCGGTCAAAAGAATCTGACAATCATTATCATCCAGCCGTTCAATATTCTGCGCCAGCATATTGGCAAGAAGCACCGCATCGGGTGTTTGTTTGCGCACATCAATAGTTGGTTTTGGATGCGACAAGGCCGCCAAGCGTTTAAGCTCTTCAGCATCATCCCAGATCAAACCAAGCCATACGCATATCTGATCGACAAGCACCGCCGAGGGCTTGCCGCGGGCGCCATTTTCCAAAGCCGAGATATAGGCATTGGATACGCCCAGATAATGTGCCTGTTGCTGTTGGGTGACATTCTTGTCAGCCCGTAATTGGCGCATTTTATTGCCAAATGGTGTCATTTTCGATCACGTTGGCGACGAAGCAGAACATAAAGCGCACCAGCCCCACCGTCGCTTGGCTTGGCTTGTGCCATGGCCAATACCATATCACAAAGTGGCGCGCGTTTCAGCCAGTCTGGCACCGAACTGCGCAACACGCCTTCACCGCGTACCCCTTTGCCTGTGATAACAAGAATACACCGATAGCCAGACACTTTGGCTTGGCCTAGAAACTGGGTCAGTTTGCGTTGGGCTTGGGCGGCGGTAAATCCATGCAGATCAAGTCTTGCATCAATTTTCACATCACCACGGAATAATCTTTTCTGGGTACCGCCATCAATCCCAGCTGTTTCCCCCGTCCGCAGATCAACAGGTGATGCTTTTGGCGGCATCGCTGGCACTGACAATGCTGCCGCCATAATAGCTTTTTGGGTGGCTTTGGCCGTTTTCGATGTAACAGCTTTTTGGTGTTTTGACGGGGATAGCGCGGCTGATTCTGAAAGCCCGCCCGAATCATGTCCCTTATTAAAATCGCTATTACCGCTATAGCGGCGGTTTTGCTGTGCCGCCGGTTTTACCAACGCGGTGACGCGTTGCCATAATACATGATCTTCATCATGATGTGATGTGTCAGATTTGCGCGCGCTCATTGGTCATAACCATTAGTCCCCGACACCATTAGCTATCATCATCGGCGGTTTCGGTTTCAACAAGCTTCCAGTTCGGATCATTCAAGGTCAGATCACGCTCAAACGTCCAAATATCAACAATTTCCTGTGACTGGCTTTCATCTTCATCAATAATATTGTCATCGGCATCACGTGCGATGCGTGTTTGCACAGAATGAAAATGAACTGTGACCGCGGCGATTGAGTCGGTCACGGAAATATTCAATATGCTGGCTTCCTTGATATTTTCCAATTCGATCGTCAGCGTTTCTTTATTCGCCGTCCGCTTTTGAATCGATTGGGTAAAGCTTTGCAACAGATCATACCCTAGCAAGCGTTTTAATTGCGCCAGATCACCATCAGCATAGGCACGCAAGGTCATTTCAAACGCCTGCGTTGCGCCGCCTAAAAAGGCTGCTTCGGTAAAATTACGATCGGCTTTGCGTAGCGTTTCAACACCATGGCCAGTAAGTGCGTCTGCATCGGGCTTATTGCCGGGGAACGGCACAACATCGCCGTCATTGGCGGCTTGCATAGGTTGCTTTTCTTGTGGTTGTTCGAATCCGGTGCGCTGACCAAGAACCGATTTCAGCCGCAAGACCAGCAATACGGCAATCACCGCAAAAATGATAATATCAATATAGGGCACGTCGTCTCCTGCTCTTTTTGAGCTAGCTCAAATGTGATTGGGCTAGAAAATCTCTTCTATAGATGACATATGTGTATCACAAAATCCAGTTTCCAGCTTAAATAGGGTAAAATTATGCCCAAAGGAACAAAATGCCCAAAGGAATAACATGAACTTAATCATCCTACTGATCATTTTTATCTGGGGATGGGTCGAAATTAACGCCTTTATTGTTATTGGTAGCGAAGTTGGCGTTGTGCTGACCATTCTTGGTGTATTCATCACCGCCATGATTGGGGTGTCTTTGTTAAAAAGTCAGGGACGCGCTGTCATGAATAGCTTCCGCACCGACATAGCGCAAGGGCGACCGCCGGTAAAATCGATGGCTGATTCTATCGGGCTGTTATGTGGCGCTGTTTTGATGTTACTGCCTGGCTATGTGACCGACGCGGTGGGGCTGGCTATATTTGTGCCTGGCATACGCACAATGGCTGGTCTCTGGCTGGCGACACGCCTTGGCAAAAGCGCGCGCTTCACCAGCTATGCTGGCGCGGCACATGCCCAAACCGATAATTCTAATGCGGGCTTTGACGCATCACGCCGCAGGTCCACATTTGGAAACACCCCGGATCAATGGGGGGATAATGACATTATCGAAGGCGAAGCCGAAGAAAAGACCCCCAATAAAGCTTCAAAACCCAATGACCCCGGCAAGACATTAAAATGACCGATCATCATAGCATTCCAGATTATCAGCGATCATTAGGCGTCAAACCTTGCGACCAGCCCCTTGTTCATGTTAGACGCTAAAAAATTCGCAACCGGAGATTCCCATGGCCAAAAAACCAAATAACTCTGATACCAAAGCACCGGACACCGCCACCAATGAAGACACACATGTGCAACGCCAGCTTGTCGTTCATGCGCAATATATCAAGGATCTGTCTTTTGCAAATCCGAACGCGCCAAAAGTCCTGACCGAAGATACGGGCCAGCCAGACGTTGAAATTGGCGTCAATGTAGGGGCATCGATGATCGGTAACGGCCAGTTTGAGGTCTTGCTGAATCTATCTGCCAAGGCCAAAGCCGATGACACCGCCTTGTTTCTTGTCGATTTGACATATGCTGGTGTTGTGTCCGCGCCCAATACGCCCGAAGCTGAGTTGAACCCGCTTATCATGATCGAAGCGCCGCGTTTGCTGTTTCCTTTTGCCCGCGCCATTATCTCGGATATGACGCGCGATGGCGGTTTCATGCCGCTCAATATTCAGCCTGTCGATTTTGTCGCTGTCTATCAGCATAATCTGGCACGCCAGCAAGAAGCATCATCTAGCGAAGCGCATTAATCTATATTTGTCAGCTATCCGCCTGACGCCAGATCGGCTTGTCCATGCCATCGATAAAGGCATCATGCGCGGCTATTTCGTCCGCGCTTGGTGCATGCGGGCGGATTGGCCGGATCGCGCTATCTTGCATGGTGAAATGTCCGTTTTGATCCGCCGCCTGACCATCATGATTATTATCCGCCGCCTGACCACCATGATTACGCGCATGAGGTTGCCCTGCCAGCGCGCCAGCACCGCTATCCAGCAATAACCCGGGCTGTTTGCCGCCCATCAATTCGATATAGACCGACGCCAGCAGATCAGCATCGATCAGCGCGCCATGCAGATCACGATGTCCATTATCAATTTCAAAACGGCGGCATAAAGCGTCAAGATTGGCTTGCGCGCCAGGGAATTTTTTACGCGCCATCATCAATGTATCAATCGCACGATCCATTGGCAAAACAGGTCGGTCAAGACGCGCCAGTTCGGCATTCAGAAAGCCCATATCAAAGGGCGCATTATGGATCACCATCGGATCGTCACCGATAAACGCCAGAAATTCATCAGCAATATCGGCAAATACGGGCTTATCAGCCAGAAATTCGCTGGTGATGCCATGCACCTTGACCGCGCCTTCATCAATCTCACGTTCGGGATTGATATAGATATGCAATTTATGTCCGGTTGGCAGATGATGCATCAGCTCAAGACAACCAATTTCGATGATGCGGTGGCCATCTCGTGGGCTTATGCCGGTGGTTTCGGTATCCAGAGCGATTTCACGCATGACATATCCTTTTTTTAAAATATCGGAACATTATGTTGGGTTGTTCTGGCCGTGATAATCTATCCTCGGATCGGTCATCTCCAGGCTGGCTAACCAGTCCTCAAGCTGACCGCGCGTTTGATCGATTGACATATCGGTATCCAGCACCATATCGGCGCGTTTGATCTTGTCGGCGGCTGGCATCTGGTTTTGCAAGATACCTGCCAGCTTATCGGCCGTCATGCCCGCGCGTGACAAGGCACGTTTTGTAATCACATCGGCATGGGCATTGGTCACGATCACATAATCACATATCGCATCACCGCCTGTTTCAAACAATAACGGAATATCCAGAACAACCAGCGGCGTATTGGCCTGTCGGTGTCTATGCAAAAAATCATCACGATCCGCGCGCACCATCGGATGCATTATCGCCTCCAGCTTTGCCCGTGCTGTTTCATCACCAAAAACCAGCGCCCCCAGCTTGCCGCGATCAATGCCCCCTTTATTATCGCCCACATCTGCACCAAAGGCATCGATGATCTTGGCAACCGCCGCTCCATTCAGCCCCAGCAAGCGATGCACCACCTTATCGGCATTATGCACAGGAATCGATTTCGCGGTGAACATCTCACTGACCGTGGTTTTCCCGCTAGCAATCATCCCCGTAAGACCGATAATAATCATGCTGGTAATCCGCTTGATGCCACCATTGGCACAAGCCCATGTGGCCGCAAAAACCCAAGGATTTGCAACAGCGGCAATCCCAAAATGGCGTAATGACAGCCTTTGATCTGGCTAAACAGATGCACGCCCAGCCCTTCGATCTGATAGGCACCCGGGCTATAAAGCGCGGCATCGCCCATTGCCTTTACATAGGCTGAAATAAAATTATCATCGAGCGTCCGTACCGTCATATCAGCAGTTTCAATATGATGCCAGATTCGTTGCCCCTGCCGATAGATGACGGCGGCGGTGATAAGCTGATGCGTTTTACCGGACAATGCTTGCAAATGCTGTTCTGCCGCCTTTGCATCATGCGGCTTGGCGAATATCACGTCATCGCACACCAACAGCTGATCGGCACCAATGATATAGCTATCATCACCAGCCGCCAGCCGCATACTGACCGCTTGTGCTTTCATATCAGCCAACAAAACCGCAATATCATCTTTTGCCATATCTTCGGCCAGTGCTGCATCGCGCAAACTCGCTTCATCAACAGGTGCCGACTGTATCTGAAATGCGATACCGGCATTGGCCAGCATCGTCTGGCGCGTCTGGCTTGATGATGCCAGTACCAGCTTATCATTAGGTAACGTCACAAAAATATCTTGGGTCATGCTTCGCTTTCACGCCAATTTGTATGAAGCTGGATAATCGCGGCGGCGGTTTCTTCGACCGAACGGCGTGTCACATCGATAACGGGCCAGCCTGATTTATTAAACAGGCGGCGCGCGTCCTTTGCTTCGTCTTCGATCGCGTCAATATCGGCATAGGTCTTGTTTTCATTATCAAGCATGGCGATCTGGCGGGTTTTGCGGATCGCGCTAAGCCGTTTCGGGTCATTCGTCAGCCCCACCGTAAACAGATTCAACCCATCCAGATAATGCGCGGGAAATGGCACCCCTGGCACCAGCGCATAATTAGCCACCTTATAGCCACGATGCGCCAGATACATTGATGTTGGTGTTTTGGACGTTCGTGAAATACCAACAATCAGAATATCCGCCTCGCTAAGATTGCCCATATTCATACCATCATCATGGCTAACGGCAAAATCAACCGCGGCAACACGGGCAAAATAGGCCGAATTGATCTGCCGTTGACCACCAGGCAAATTCTGCTGCGCTTGCCCTAATACGGTGGCCAGCAAATTGACCACCGGATCCAATACCGATACGGCAGGAATGCCCATTTTCTTGCAGCGCGATTCAATTTTTTCGCGCATCTCATTATTAATGATACTCATCAGCAAAATACCCGGATTACGCATCACCCCACTGAACAAAAGCTCAAGATGTTCATCGGTACGCACCAGCGTCCATACATGTTCGGTGACATCGGCATCGGGAAACTGGGCCAGACAGGCGCGCGTGATCTGATGCACTGTTTCACCAGTCGAATCCGAAACCAGATGAATATGTAATTCTTGGCGTGCCATGCTATCCTCGCTATGGGTTCAACCTTACATCGCTATGCAAGCCGCGTCATGAGCAAATATTATGTTCGACATAACACGTCAAACCACCGGATAAAAACTGTGGACAAAGCTACGGCATCTGGGGACAAAAACCAGCACAAACCTATTTCATCAACATAGCCACAATCAGGTCACAGATGATACAATTGCGGATAAAATATAAGTTTACTTTGGGGAAAAGCTGGATAAAGGCGCCTTTTCCTTTAAAAACGATAGCTTTGCAGGCATGAGATTGTTTATAAAACTGTGGATAAACAGGGTAGAAAACTGGCAACACGCATATCCACAGCTACTAACACTACAACAACCTTTATATATATAATAATATAGATATATAGAAACCGAGACGCATGAACAGCTTTCTAAAAACGCTTGCCGGACAAAAGATGCCAATCCCACCTATCTGGATGATGCGTCAAGCAGGGCGCTATTTAAAAGAATATAGAGATGTGCGCGAATCGACATCTGATTTTATCAGTTTTTGTCTGGACCCTGAAAAAGCCAGTAATGTTACTATACAACCTATAACCAGATTCGGTTTTGACGCGGCCATCATTTTTTCCGATATATTAATGGTGCCATGGGCTTTAGAACGTAATGTGCGTTTCAAACCAAATCACGGGCCTATGCTTGATCCGCTTGATGATGCTGCTTTGCTTGATGAAGCTTTACTTGATGATGTCGCACAAAAATTAGCCCCTGTGGCTGATGCGATTGGCCGTACACGTTCATTATTGCGCGAAGATACCGCTTTGATTGGTTTTGCTGGCGCGCCATGGACGGTTCTTACCTATATGCTTGAAGGTGGGTCATCAAAAGATTTTAATATCTCCCGCCAGATGTTGTGGAATGATCCAGCTGGCTTTGACAAAATCATGCAGATTGTCACGCAGGCGACGATCGAATTTTTATCACTACAGGCACAAGCAGGTGCAGATGCCTTGATGTTGTTTGACAGCTGGGCAAGTGCTGTTCCGTCATGGCACCGTGATGCTATTGTTAATAAACCGGCAGCAAGAATTATCGCAGCATTACGTGCCCGTGGTATCACTCAGCCTGTTATTGGTTTCCCTAAAGGCATTGGCGAAGGTATTTTAGCTTATGCTGACCAGGTTGGCGTCAATGCACTTGGTCTTGATCACGGTATGGACATAAGATGGGCACATAAACATTTACCTGCCAACCTACCGGTTCAGGGTAATCTGGATCCGATCAGCCTCATATCTGGCAGTGATGCTATGGTGGCTAATATCGACGAAATTCTTGGCGTTTTTGCCGATCGGCCGCATATCTTCAATCTGGGACATGGCATCACACCTGCAACGCCTATCGCCAATGTCACAAAAATGATTTCACATGTGCGCCAAACGCACTAACAGAACCCGATACAAGTTGAATTAAGGAATCCCTGATGAGCTATGACATTATAAAAGCATTGCATATTATTTCGGTCATATCGTGGATGGCAGGCCTGTTATATCTGCCGCGCTTATTCGTTTATCATGCAGGTACGCCGCTTGGGTCGGTTCAGGCCGAAACTTTCAAGGTTATGGAACGTCGTTTGCTGAAAGCGATCATGAATCCGGCGATGATTGCGTCCTTTATTTTTGGTCTGTGGATGCTCGCCCTCAATTATGCTTTGATTTATGAAGCATGGTTCATCATCAAATTTATTTGCGTCATTCTGATGGCCGCCTGTCATGGCAAATTTTCAAAAATGCGGCGTTTACTCGAAAATGACGAAAAACCGCTATCGTCTAAATCCTATCGAGTCTGGAACGAAGTCCCGACTGTCCTCATGATTGTTATTGTGGTTATGGCGGTGGTAAAGCCATTCTCATAGCATCTGATATGGCTAGCCAAAGCTGTTTTCCTTGACTTTTAACAAAAATTAAACTTATAACGTTACCCAGTATATTTCAGGGAGTCGCCCGGCTCATGATCCGATCTATACAGTCCCGTTTCCATTGATGAGTCATGTTATGCATCTTCAGGAATTAAAACAGAAATCACCCGCCGATCTTTTGGCATATGCTGAAGAACTTGAGATTGAAAATGCCAGTACCCTGCGCAAACAGGATATGATGTTTGCGATTCTGAAACAGCTTGCTGATAATGAAGTTGCCATTTATGGCAGTGGTGTTCTCGAAGTTTTATCAGATGGCTTTGGGTTTCTGCGTGCGCCTGAATCAAACTATTTGCCAGGCCCTGACGATATTTACGTATCACCAAGTCAGGTGCGCCGTTTCAGCTTGCGCACGGGCGATACTGTTGAAGGTGAGATTCGCGCGCCCAAGGATGGCGAACGCTATTTTGCTTTGCTGAAAATCGAAACGATCAATTTTGAAGAGCCCGGCGCTGTGCGCCAGCGTATTAATTTTGACAATCTAACGCCTTTATATCCCGAAGAAAAACTGACTCTCGAATTGCCATTTGATCCGGACAAGAAAGATAACACCCCGCGGGTGATCGATCTTGTTGCGCCGATGGGCAAAGGCCAGCGCGGCTTGATCGTGGCACCACCACGCACAGGCAAGACAATGATGCTACAAAGCATTGCGCATGCGATCTCGGAAAATCATCCAGAAGTCTATCTGATTGTTTTGCTGATTGATGAACGGCCTGAAGAAGTTACTGACATGCAGCGTTCGGTCAAAGGCGAGGTGATCTCGTCAACCTTTGACGAACCAGCCTCAAGACATGTGCAAGTAACTGAAATGGTTATAGAAAAAGCAAAACGACTTGTCGAACATAAACGCGATGTAGTGATCCTGCTTGATTCGATCACGCGTCTGGCACGTGCCTATAACACTGTTGTTCCATCATCGGGCAAAGTCCTGACAGGTGGTGTTGATGCCAATGCTTTGCAACGGCCAAAACGTTTCTTTGGCGCGGCGCGTAATATCGAAGAAGGTGGTTCGTTAACAATTATCGCTACCGCCTTGATCGAGACAGGATCGCGTATGGATGAAGTCATCTTTGAAGAGTTCAAAGGCACAGGTAATAGTGAAGTTATTCTCGACCGCAAATTGTCGGATAAGCGGACATTCCCGGCGATTGACATCACTAAGTCTGGTACGCGTAAAGAAGAATTACTGGTTGATAAAGGTACTTTGGCCAAGATGTGGGTCTTGCGTCGTATCCTTATGCAGATGGGCGCGATTGATGCGATGGAATTCCTCACTGATAAGCTGAAACATTCAAAAACAAATGATGATTTCTTCGATCACATGAATAGCTAAGCATCATCCGGCCAAAGGCCGACAGATGATCGCGGCATTAAGCATTATCCGGCCGGAATGAAGTACAGGCCGACAGATGATCGCTATATTTATCAAGCATCACCAAAAATGTTTCACGTGAAACATTTTGGCGTATCGCAGCGTCATAAAGCCCAAATCTAATGCTATTTTGCGAGCATGAGCCTTTATCGCCCGAATCTAATGCGAGAAATGTTTCACGTGAAACATTTTGATCGGTTTTAAATAGCGTTCTGACTAGCTGTTGCCTTGTTCAAGCTTGATAAGCCAGTCTTTGCGCCCCAGATTGGCTGGGTCTTTCGGGCTTGTCATATCGCCGCCGCCATAATTACCCAATGCGCCGTCAGATCGCACCACGCGATGGCATGGATAGATAATCGGGATCGGATTACGCGCGCAGGCTGATCCGGCGGCACGCGGAGCAGATGGTTTACCTGCCAGCGCGGCGAAAGCCTTATATGACATTGTCACACCATAGGGAATACGCGCCATGGCTGTAAGCCACGCGTAACCGCTTGCCGTTTTGCCTTCAGGTGCCAATGGCAGATCAAAACCTTTGCGGTGTCCTGCCAGATATTCCAGAATCTGTCTTTTTGTTTCACGTGAAACATTATCTGTCTGGTCATCTTCCGGCCACGCCGATTGTTCCCAGTCCAGCCGTATCAGTGCGGTGCCGTCACTAACAGGGCGCATCCATCCTAATGATGTGCTAAAAGCGGTATGATAAAGAGCTGGCATAATATCTCCTATGGCTATTTAGCGCCTATGGTTATCTAGCCCCTTTGGTTATTTATATAATCCAAAAATGTTTCACGTGAAACATTTTGCCAAACAAAGGTAATATGACGAAAGACGTATAATGACAGGCGATACATTTAACGACACCATTTTCGCTTTGGCAACGCCACCTGGGCGTTCGGCGATCGCCATCATCCGCATAAGTGGTGCTAATGCTGCGCTGGCGGCGGATGCTTTTCATGTGAATTGCCCTGAACCTGGCCATTTTGCTGTGCGCCGGCTAATGAATGTGGCTGACCTGCCAATTGACGAAGTGCTTTTGCTTTATATGCAAGCCCCCGCCTCACCAACGGGTGAAGATGTGCTGGAAATCCATTGTCATGGTAGTCAGGCGGTACAAGCGATGATCCTTGATAGGCTGGCGCAAATAGAGGGTTTCCGCCCAGCTTTGCCAGGTGAATTTACCCGCCGCGCTTTTAGCAATGATAAATTTGATCTGTCGGGTGTCGAAGGTCTGGCTGATCTTATCGATGCCGAAACTCCTGCCCAGCTTCATCAGGCATGGGCGCAGCTAGATGGCGCTTTGCGCAAGCCGGTCACCGCATGGCGCGAAACGCTCATCGCTTTGGCGGGCCAGCTGGAAGCCCTGATTGATTTTGCTGATGAAGATCTGCCCGAATCGGTTGCCGTGGCCTTGCGTGCCAGCACCCAAACGCTGATTACCGAAATCGGCGCTATCATGGCTGATAATCGCGCGGGTGAAATGCTACGCGATGGTGTGCAGGTGGCATTGCTGGGGTCGGTCAATGCAGGTAAATCAACAGCCCTAAATGCCATTTCGGGACGGGATGCGGTCATTACGTCGGCGGAAGCCGGCACCACGCGCGATATCGTGTCGGTGAAAATGGATATAGGCGGTGTGCCTGTGACCTTTATGGATACGGCGGGTTTGCGTGATGGTGCGGGCGCGGTCGAATCCGAAGGCATAAGGCGTGCACGTCAAGCTGGCCGCGATGCTGATTTTAGCCTGATTATCCTTGATGGAAGCGATTCGGCATGGCCAGAGCATCTAGCCGAGATCAGCCGTTTAACAGGTGGGAATCATCTTATTGTACTGAATAAACGCGATATGGGTTTGGTTGGCACAGTGCCCAAAGCGGCGCTTCACCTCAGTTTGCATGATGCCCACGACATTGAAAGGCTGATTGCCGCGATATTCCGCGCCCTTGTACCCCTTAATCAGGATAGCCAAAGCGCGATTATCACACGCGCACGGCATCGGGACGCCTTGGTAGGGGCGATGCAAAGCCTTGAACGTGGGCTAACGCATGACTTTGACGCGAACCCTGAGCTGGCGGCCGAAGATTTCCGCATGGCGGCTACGGCTTTGGGGCGGATTACCGGGAAAATCGACGTTGAAGATTTGCTTGGCTCAATTTTCTCATCCTTTTGTATTGGCAAATAGCCAAAAGGCTCAATTAAACAATTCAAAAAACCATTCAGGCCATAAAACCTCTATAGCCAAAATGTTTCACGTGAAACATTCTCGGGCCTGGGATCGGCGGTCATCATTTCTGGATTCGACTGTTTTGCCATTTTGGATAGGGTTTGGCTTCATATTGGTATGCTAAGCTACCTATTAAAATGTTTCACGTGAAACATTCTGCCATATGATTTTGCCATGTGATTTTGCCATGTGTTAAGGCGCAGATGATGCTGTCCCTTATTGATTTCTTTGGCTGATTTCTTGGGAATCTGGTGTATATCTGCTGCTGAAACGGGATAAATGTTTCACGTGAAACATTTTGGCATTTGCCAAGCGTATCATCTAAGAATGCGGCAAAATATTATAATTTGTGTTATGTTCGCCGCGCATTGAAAGTAAATCTGGTTTTCCTGTTTAATCTGGAACCAGATAGGGGAACGGAAACGTTCTAGATAGAGTGGCCAGATAGAGCGGAATAGTTAAGAATGAAATCTGCATTTGACGTTATTGTTGTGGGTGGAGGGCATGCTGGCTGTGAAGCCGCCGCCGCCGCATCGCGCATGGGCGCGTCTGTGGCCTTGGTCACGATGCGCGCTGACCGCATTGGCGAAATGTCTTGTAATCCGGCGATTGGCGGGCTTGGCAAAGGGCATCTTGTGCGTGAGATCGATGCGCTGGATGGGCTGATGGGGCGGGCGATTGATCGTGCTGGTATCCAGTTCCGCATGTTGAACAAATCACGCGGGCCGGCGGTACATGGTCCACGTGCGCAAGCTGACCGTGCGCTGTATCGCACCGCCATTCAGGACTTTCTGAATGAAGATGACAATATAACCATTATCGAAGCGGCGGTTGGTGATCTGGTAGTGGTTGATAATGCCTCTGGCCTGAGTCATGACAGCCAGCAGGTTAAGGGCGTCATATGTGAAGATGGACGCATAGTGACAGCAGCAAGTGTGGTGCTGACCACGGGTACATTTCTGGGTGGTTTGATCCATCTGGGAGATGAACGCACGCAAGCTGGTCGTATTGGTGAAGCCCCGTCAAATATGCTGGCTGCGCGTCTGGCCAAATTAGCATTGCCGCTTGGACGCTTGAAAACCGGCACCCCGCCTCGTCTTGATGGCCGTACGATTGACTGGTCCGTGCTTGAGATGCAACCAGCCGATGATCCACCGATACCATTTTCAATGATGACGACACGGATCACGGTACCGCAGATTGAGTGTGGAATTACTCGAACAACGGCTGAAACGCACCGTATCATTGTCGAATCGATGCATCTATCGGCGGTGTTTAATGGCAATATTTCAGGTCAGGGTCCCCGCTATTGCCCGTCGATTGAGGATAAGGTCAATCGCTTTGCCGATAAGGAATCGCATCAGTTATTCCTTGAACCTGAAGGGCTTGACGATCATACGATTTATCCAAATGGCATTTCGACAAGTCTGCCACGCGATGTACAGGATGCGCTGGTCAAAAGCATACCTGGCCTTGAACAGACGGTTATTATCCAACATGGCTATGCGATCGAATATGATTTTGTCGATCCGCGCGCTTTACGCCAGACCTTGGAATTACGCGCATTACCCGGGTTATATCTGGCAGGTCAAATCAATGGCACAACAGGTTATGAAGAAGCCGCCGCGCAAGGTTTGATGGCAGGCGTGAATGCCGCCCTTGCCGCGTCATCGGGTGCGCGCACAGATAAAACCAGCTTTACGCTTGATCGGGCTGATGCCTATATCGGGGTGATGATTGATGATCTGATTTCCAAGGGCGCGCCTGAGCCATATCGCATGTTTACGTCGCGTGCCGAATATCGGCTTTTGCTTCGTGCCGATAATGCTGACCAACGCCTGACCGAAAAAGGCATTGCGATTGGTTGTGTGGGACAAGCGCGTCATACCGCGTGGCAAACCAAGAATAAGGCATTGGAAAAGGCCAAGACCGTTTTGGCCACCCTTACAGCGTCAGGCAAAGAGCTGGCGGCGGCTGATTTGCCGAAACCACGTGATGGTGGCAAGCGGTCAGCGGCAGATATGCTGAGCCTTGAAGGGATAACTATTGATCGATTGACGCATCTATGGCCATCGCTTGGCACGATTGAATCGCTTTTTCATGCCCAGCTTGAAGCCGATTACCGCTATGCAGGCTATGTTGCGCGTCAGAAAGCTGATATTGACGCATTGCGCCGCGACGAGGCCACATTGATTCCGGATGATCTAGATTTTTCAGTGATTGGGGGCTTGTCTGCCGAAGCGCAAGATGTGCTGAAACAACGCCAACCAGAAACGATTGGTCAGGCGAATCGACTGCCCGGTTTGACGCCTGCGTCGGTGGTTGCGGTTTTGCGGCATTTGCGCCGCCACGCGGATGCGGCCTATAGCCAAAAACCAAACACATCTGCCATGCGGCGTGAGATGACGTGATGCAGACAGGTTTTCTATGGGCATCCAAAATGTTTCACGTGAAACATTTTTCCTTTTGTCTGATCCAGCTCTATCAGGCGATTTATGGCATTGCTTATGGCAGTAATGAGCATGGGAAGGCCATATGACCCCCGAAATTGTGCAAAAGGAGCTGAATGTTTCACGTGAAACAATGGATAAATTCACCATTTATCTTGCGCTTCTGGAAAAATGGCAAAGATCGGTGAATCTGGTTGCCCGTACGACGCTAGATATTGCCTGGCAACGGCATATTCTTGATTCGGGGCAATTAGCCCGCTATCTGCCAGGCGGATGCCAAAGCATTCTGGATGTTGGTAGTGGCGCCGGTTTTCCCGGGCTGGTATTATCAATCATGGGGGATGCAACGGTGCATCTTGTTGAGTCTGATCATAAAAAAACTGTTTTTTTACAAACAGTTATAAGAGAATTAGGTCTGTCTGCCATGGTTCATAATGACCGTATCGAACAGCTACCAGCAATGGCGCCAGATGTTATAACAGCCCGTGCGTTCGCGCCTTTGGGCAAAGCGATTGGTTTATTGGCGCCGCATATGGCATCGCATACGGTTTTACTGCTTCTGAAAGGGCGTAATGTCGAAGAAGAATTGACCGAAATGCCAGATTATCCCATCATGTCGGCGGTCACGTATCCAAGCTTGTCTGATCCTGACGGCGTGGTTTTACAGTTAACCCAAGATCATTAGTTATAGCTAGTTGTCGTCTTATTTTCGAGGCATTAAATGAATAGTGAAGCACGCATCATTGCGGTAGCAAATCAAAAAGGCGGCGTAGGCAAAACGACCACGTCGGTTAATCTGGCAACAGCATTGGCGGCGTGTGGACGCACGGTGCTGTTGGTTGATTTTGATCCACAAGGCAATGCCAGCACCGGGTTGGGTATTGATCCTGTGCAACGCGAACATAATAGTTATCATGTTGTGATTGGCCATACCCTTGCTGTTAATGCGATACAGCCGACGATTGTGCCACGGCTTGATATTATTCCGGCTGTGGTTGATTTATCTGCCGCCGAGATTGAACTTATCGATGTCGAACGCCGTGAATATCGGCTGGCTGATGCGATTGCTACAGTGTCGAATGATTATGATTACATCATTATCGACTGCCCCCCCTCGCTTGGGCTTCTGACTGTGAATGCCTTATGTGCCGCAGCATCGGTTTTGATTCCCCTGCAATGCGAATTTTATGCGCTTGAAGGCTTGAGCCAACTGATGCGAACGATTGATGCGGTGCGCGGTGGTATCAATCCAAGGCTGGAAATGCAGGGGGTTGTGCTGACTATGTTTGATAGCCGTAATAAATTATCTGAATCGGTGGAAAATGATGTACGCGCCTATCTTGGTAACATCGTTTATAATACCGTTATTCCGCGTAATGTTCGCGTGTCTGAAGCGCCGTCATTCGGGCAACCGGTTTTGATGTATGATCTGAAATGTGTTGGGGCACAGGCCTATGCCGCGCTGGCCGCCGAACTGCTGACTCAAGAAAAGGATGCTGCCTAATGGCCAAGACGCCGTCACAAAAAAATCCAGCCAAAACCACCCCAGCTAAAAAACAAGCTGCGAAAGCGACGCCGGAAAAAGTGATACCCAAACATCCAGCGCGTGGTCTGGGACGTGGTTTGTCATCGCTGCTTGGTGATTCCGGTATTGCCGCGGCTACGTCAAACCCAAATTCAATTCCAGCCCGAGGTAATCAGCCTGAGATGCCAACAGGATCACCAGATGCACCTGCCGGGTCGGCCAACGTTTCGGCAGGCGTTTCGGCCAGTGGATATGGTAACGGATCTGGCACCATGTCAGGTGGAGTCATTGAAATTCCGGTTGAATGGATTAATTCGGGCCCCTGGCAACCGCGGATGAAATTTGACCAAACCGCATTGGCCGAATTGGCTGACTCGGTGCGGCAAAAAGGGATTGTGCAACCTGTTCTGGTGCGCAAAAGCACGGATAACCCGCAACGTTATCAGTTGATTGCCGGGGAGCGACGGTGGCGCGCGGCACAAATGGCCCAGCTACATACGGTTCCCGCGATCCTGCGTGAGATAAGCGACGTTGAAGCCTATGAACTGGCGTTGATCGAAAATGTGCAACGTACCGATCTTACGGTGATTGAAGAGGCGCTGGGCTATCAAAATCTGATAAGTAAACATAAATATAAACAAGAGCAACTATCTGTATTAATTGGAAAATCAAGAAGCCATATTGCCAATTTGTTGCGCCTGCTTAGCTTGCCACATGATGTCATGATGCTGGTTGCTGATGGCCAGTTGACGATGGGTCAGGTGCGTCCCTTGATTGGGCATGATAATGCGTCAGCATTGGCGGCAGAGATTGTTAGCAAACATCTGACTGCGCGTCAGGCCGAAGCGCTGGCAAAACGAAGTGCTGTCACAGATACGATTTCCGATGTGCCGGAAACCGGAATGCCGATTACGGTGACAGCAGAAAAGTCAGCCGATATTCTGGCGTTGGAAGCGCGCGCGGCCGAACAGTTGGGTCTGGTGATGTCAGTCGATTGGGACGCGTCTAGAACAAGTGGTAAATTGGTGTTTCATTGCGAAGATTTTGCCCAGATCACCTTTATTCTGGAGCAACTGGGCCTAGAATAAGCATCATCCGGCTGGAGCA
>NZ_CAXBVX010000022.1:0-23963 GCF_963979125.1 uncultured Candidatus Puniceispirillum sp. | reverse complement strand
CAAGCCACTTCATGATCCAGCAACCATCATGCCATCAATCCGCAGGGACGGGGCGGCGATGCTGTCACGCATATCAATATCATCCGCCGTTGTTATGGCCATCAGCATGTCTTTAAGATTACCAGCAATGGTAGCTTCGGTGACAGGGCCAGTGATGTTGCCATCAACAATCCAGAAACCACCTGCACCACGACTATAGTCACCCGTGATCATGTCAACCGAGCTACCCATCATTTCGGTGACCAGAAAACCTTCCTTGATGTCGGCAATCATATCAGCGCGCGATAAAGTGCCGTTCTCCAGAAAAAAGTTGCTGGCGGATGGGGATGGTGCACCGCCCATTGACCGGCGTGCGTTTCCTGTAGGTATCATCTCCAGCTTGGCGGCTGATGCCAGATCAAGGAACCAGCCTGTCAAAACGCCATCTTTGACCATAAGACGTCTGCTGACAGATAAACCTTCGCCGTCAAACAAACGTGACCCCATCCCGCGCGAACGCAGAGGATCATCAATGAAATTCAACCCTTTGCTGGCTATCTGCTCACCAAGGCTGTCTTTAAGAAAGCTGGTGCCGCGCGCGATTGCCGCACCATTAATGGCACCTGCCAGAGTGCTGACAATTGATGACGAAACACGTTGATCATAGATAACCGGAAATTGTCCTGTTTTTGGCTTGCTGGCACCAAGACGCGACAATGTACGTTTTGCTGCACTATGTCCAATGGCATCTGGGGCGTCCAGATCTTCGGCAAATACGGCGGCGCTATAGTCGTAATCACGCTCCATCTGACCGTCTTTTTCGGCAATCACAACGGCTGAAACGCCAGATGAAGACCGTTTATAGCTTGCTGAAAACCCGTTGCTGGTAGCGATCAGCACATTGACCACACCAAAACTGGCAGAAGCGCCATCGGAATTGGTGATGCCTTTATGTGATAAGGCGGCATCTTCAGCCTGCTTGGCACGCTCGGTTAATGTTTCAACACTGGTTTCGGTCGCATCAAACATATCGAGTTCAGGAATATCCGATGCCAGTTCCTCAGCTTTGGCAAGCCGTACGTAGGGGTCTTCAGGTGCCAGCTTGGCCATGGCTACGGCACGTTCTGCCAGCTGCTTTATGGTATCGCTATCAAGCTGGCTGGTTGAAATCGATGCTGTGCGTTGCCCCACAAAGACGCGCATGCCGACATCATAATCTTCGGATCGTTCGGCGGCTTCGACTTTGCCAAGGCGGATATCGACACTATTGCCTTCACCTCGCGCTAGTGTGGCGTCAGCTCCATCGGCGCCTGCGGCTTTAGCGGCATCAAGAAGTTCGGAAATTAGATTTTGTTCATGTGTTTTCATGTCTTATCAGATAACCCGCCCGCGTTCAGTTTTCAACTGTCCAGCGTAAAGCGGGTCTTAAAAATTGAATCAGTTGAAGCTTTTTCATTTTCCGTTTATGACTGCCGCATGATCTATAACATTTTTATCGATGGTGAAGCTGGCACCACCGGCTTGAAAGTGGCGTCTCGGTTGGCGTCGCATCCGCATGTGCATGTGCTGCATCTTGATGCTGCTGTGCGCAAGGATATGTCAGCGCGCCTTGACATGATGGCCAAAGCCGATGTGGCAATCCTATGTTTGCCTGATGCCGCCGCAATAGACGTTGCTAAAGCCGCCAGCACTATGGATGTTTGTCTGATCGATGCGTCAACAGCGCACCGGACTAACCCTGATTGGGCATACGGTTTTGCCGAAATGGATGCTGAACAACGTCATGCGTTGGCATCATCAAAACGCATATCAAACCCCGGATGTTATCCAACAGGTTTGATTGCCTTGCTTCGGCCTTTGATAAATTCGGGAATAATCCCACCTGATGCAGATATAACGGTTCCCGCTGTCAGTGGTTATAGCGGGGGTGGCAACGCCATGATAGCGATGCACGAAGCTGGAGATCTAGCTCCACATCTGGCCTATGCCACGGATTTAGCGCATAAGCATGTGCCCGAAATGCAGCTATATGCCGGCCTTGATAAAGCACCATTATTTATGCCATCGGTTGGTAATTTCTATGCTGGCATGCTGGTACATTTGCCGCTTCACGCACATCAATTCAGCACGCCACCAACCGCATCGTCACTCTATAATCTACTACGTGACTGGTATGCAGATAGTGCCCTTGTGGCTATGGGTGCGGATCGTGCCAATGATCTTGGTGGCCAGACCTCTATGGCCGCTGATAGTTTGGCAGGGCAGAACAATATGGAATTGTTTGTTTTTGCCAATAAGGACGAAAGCCAGTTCTGGCTTACAGCGCGGCTTGATAATCTTGGAAAAGGCGCGTCGGGTGCGGCTGTCCAGAATATGAACATCGCGCTTGGCATTGCGGAAGATACCGCTCTTGTCTGATAACGCACGGCAATCTGGCCATCCTTCTAATCAAGTCAAACAGCTTGATGCCGCGCTTTATTTGCCGCAACAAACCGAAATTGATCGTGCATTGCGCTATCCATATGACGCGCCAACAGGTGCTTTTGTGCTTGATTGTGGGCATTTGCGTCCATTGCATGATGCTGGGATACTGACTGGGCGAACTGCGGTTTTATCGGTGGGGTCGAATCGGGCACCTGTGCAACTTCTCCGAAAGTTTGGCAAAGATGCTGTTGTGCCTGTCACGCCTGCCACCCTGCATGATTGTGATATCGTTCATGTCGCCATGTTGGGCTATTACGGGGCGGTGCCATGTACAGCCTTTCCTTCACTAGGATGCCATGTGCGCTTGAACGTAGCGTGGCTTGATGCTGATCAATTAGCTGAAATGCATCGCACCGAGGCTGTTGGTATAGCTTATGATTATGTCCGCTTTTCCAAAGATGCTGTCACGCATTTGCAGATTCCCGAAGCCAATGGTTATGTTGTTTCTGCCGATACACCTCTTTTTGGCTATAACGCCCGTGCAGGCGTTCTTGATATAGGCAACGGTATGCCAGCAGCGTTGCCCACTATTACATCTGAAGGGCGCTGGTTTTCAGCCTTTACCCAAGCCGAGGCGGCAACCTTTGTCCGGCGGTTATGCCAACATAATGATGCGCGCGATCACGCCTCATTTGTTGCCGATATGCGGGTAGATAAACTGGCGCGTGATACCATTCGTGAAGTGCTGTCGGCACATGCTCTTTTTGCAACAAATTCGCCTTGGTCAGTGATCGATATTGAATGCGACGATCTGGACGCGTTTCTATAGGCCTACTCGCATTACATGATCGGCAACGGTAAAGACAGTCAAAATCAGCCCGGCATTACGATTTGATTTGAACAGACGTAATGCCATAGCTGGATCATGTGCATCAAGCTGGCGTAATTGATGCGCCAGATGCAATCCCATCAGGCTGACTCCTGCAAACCATAACCCAAATCCAGTTGCCAAATAAAACCCGCTTGATAGCAATAAAATGGCAATTGCATAGGCGATACCTACCCCTTTATGCAGATTTTCGCCTAACCCAAGGGCAGATGATTTAACGCCGCTTAAGCGATCATCGACCATATCTTGAACGGCATAAATTGTATCATAGCCAAACACCCACGCGACGCTTCCGGCATAGATAATCCAGAATGCTAGTGCTGGCGCGTGATTAGTTGCCGCCGCAACGCCAAGTGGCACCCCCCAAGCAAAAGTCAGCCCAAGGACAAATTGTGGAAACCATGTCACCCGTTTGGCAAGTGGATATAATGCGACCAGCGGTAATGATCCAATGCCAATGAAAATGGCCATCGGTGGTAATTGCACAAGCACCGCAAGTCCGATACATCCAAGGCAAACAAGAAACATAAACGCCATGCCCATACTGATAGTGCCAGCGGCAAGCGGGCGTGACTGTGTGCGTTCAATTTTAATGTCGATATCTCTGTCCCACATGTCATTGATAACGCAACCAGCCGCGCGCATGGTAATCGCCCCAATCATGAACAGCACCATTAACAAGCCCATCTGCCCTATATCATTAACGGCAACGGGAATTACCCACCATGCAGGTAACAGCAAAAGCCACCATCCAATAGGCCGATCTAACCGTGCCAGATAGATATAGGGATGCCATCCTTTTGGAAGGCTTTGCCACCAGCCAAGAAGCTGTATATCGGTATGGCTAGGCTGGCCTTGTGGTGAATTTGTTTGTGCTTTGCTCATGATTTACCATTATTGGCTTCGCGCGCACTAATCAAGTACCCACTGATTGCATCTACCTAATTAGCATATTGAAATTGACATATTGAATTGTTTCATCAAGGTGGCTACTTACTGCCTATGAAGCCGACTCAGGAAAATCAAACACCCAAAGCACGCCTATATGTTGACGCGCCATTGCGCACAGGCGATTTGGTCACTGTTAGCAAGGAACAGGCACATTATCTGGGTAATGTCATGCGCTTGCCGATGGGGGCAAAAATTGCTCTGTTTAACGGACAGGATGGTGAATGGCATGGTGTGATCGCCACGCTTGGTAAACAGGGCGCACAGATTGAATTAACCCATCAATCACGACCACAAACGAACAGTCCTGATTTATGGCTCCTTTTTGCACCAGTGAAAAAGGCACGTCTTGATTTTATTGCGCAAAAAGCAAGTGAGCTTGGCGTGAGCCGGATTTGGCCAGTTCGCACTGATTTTTGCCAGATTTCGCGGGTAAAGGATGAACGTCTAGCGGCAAATGCCATCGAAGCCGCTGAACAAACCGAACGACTTGATATTGCCAGAATCATGAATTTTGACAAATTAACCACGGTACTTTCCGACCTCGAAGATGATCGTCTATTGATCTGGTGTGACGAAGCAAACGCTGGGGTGGCAAAACACAATATCACCACCGCTTTAGCGGCGATTGACGCGCCAAAAAAGGCGGCCATTCTGATTGGGCCTGAAGGTGGATTTTCGCCTGCCGAACGTAAAATCTTGACGCAAATAGATAATTGTCTAACAACTTCATTAGGTCCACGTATTTTACGCGCGGACACAGCGGCCATTGCGGCACTGGCTTGCTATCAGGCAATTTGTGGTGACTGGCGTTAGATATGATAATCCAGATGACTTTTAGACCGAATCGAGGACAAGATTATGACCAATAATGGCGTGCCGCTTTCGGACAAACAACAGATGATAGACTGGGTTGCCAAAGGTGCTGGGCCTGCCGATACATGGCGTATTGGAACCGAGCATGAAAAATTCCTGTTTTACCGCGATGATCTGCGTCCGGTTACGTATGACGGTGAAAATGGTGTTCGCGTTATGCTGAATAACCTTCGTGCGCGTCTTGGCGAAAAAGCACAGCCAATCATGGAGCATGGCAACATCATCGGCATTACGGATGGCATGGGTGGCTCGGTAACGCTGGAACCTGGAGGTCAGTTGGAACTCTCAGGTGCGCCGCTGGAAAACCTGCATCAGACATGTGCAGAAACAGGGCGGCATCTCAAACATATGCGCGCGGTGTGCGATGCGCTTGGTATTGGTATGCTAAGCCTTGGTTTTAACCCCAAATGGGGACGTGATGATATTAACTGGATGCCCGAGGGGCGCTACAAAATCATGCGTGACTATATGCCAAAAGTCGGCTCACTTGGCCTTGATATGATGTTGCGGTCATGTACCGTTCAGGTCAATCTTGATTATGCTGACGAAGAAGACATGCGGCGCAAATTTCGTACATCACTGGCCTTACAACCGGTGGCTACGGCATTATTTGCCAATTCTCCATTCAAAGATGGTGCCCCATCCGGATTGGTTTCGACGCGCGCGCATGTTTGGACTGATACTGATAATGCGCGTTGTGGTGTGCCTGCTTGTGTATTTGATCCGGCGTTTGGCTATGAACAATGGATTGATTATATTCTTGATGTTCCCATGTATTTCTTGCATCGCGGTGATGATTATCTGGATGTTGCGGGCAAATCATTTCGTGACTTCATGGCCGGAACGCTTGCGGGATTTGAGGGGCAAACCCCAACAATGGGCGATTTTGAAGATCACGTCACCACAGCATTCCCTGAAGTGCGACTAAAGCAATTCATTGAAATGCGTGGTGCCGATGGTGGTTCATGGGGCAATATCTGTGCCTTGCCTGCTTTCTGGGTCGGGTTGTTATATGATGCTGATGCCTTGGCCGCCGCCGAGGCACTTGCAGCGCCGATCACTGCCAATGATGTTATGGAAGCAAGGCTTTCTGTTGCGCGTGACGGATTGAACGGAAAACTGGCGCATTATGATGTGTATGATCTGGCGACCCAGCTTGTTGATATTGCCCGTGCTGGGCTGCATCGGCGCGGTATTCTTGATAGTGGCGGCAATGATGAAACTGGATTTTTGAGTCCGTTGCAGAATATTCTGCGTACGCGCAAGACTTATGCAGATGAAATGCTGATCCGCTATCATGGGGCATGGAATCAATCTGTTGATCCGGCCTTTATTGAGCATATTTATTAACAGCCCTCTATTCCGGCAACATATCAGCCCCCATATAAACAAAGAATATAATATCCGGCCAGAAAGTTTACTGACAAACATGTTTGCGCTTCTGCTTGTTGTTTTTATTAATTTTGTCGGTATTGGCGCCTTGATTCCTATATTGCCCTTTACCGTTGTTGATACGCTTGGCCAATCGGCAACGGTGATGACAGCATTGCTAGCATCCTTTGCCTTGGCGATGTTTGTGGCCAATCCTATACTTGGCTGGTTATCTGACAGGATTGGGCGGCGTTCGGTACTTGTTGTGTCGCTATTTATTGGCGCATTGGCACATGTCTGGTTCGCCTTTTCGACTGACATTATTCATATGTTTGCCGCACGAATTCTAGCGGGTCTGGCTGCTGGCAATACAGGGGTCATTCAAGCCATTATTGCCGACCGGGTTAAATCGGAAGACCGCGCCAAATATATGGGACTTCTTGGTGCGGCGATTGGCACTGGTTTTGTCGCTGGTCCAGCGCTTGGTGGTATCCTCAGCGGCCTTGGTGGTGGCCCGCTTCATCAGGCACCATTCCTTGTGGCGGCTATATTTTCGGTGATTGCGTTCGGTCTGGCGCTTCGTCTTAGCGAGACAACCATTGCCGCGCCTGTCAATAATGCGCCTCAAACTAAAACGCCTTTAACGCGCCGTATTGGTGATATCCTGGCAAGCCCGCTGGCGCTTTATGCGATTGCCTATTTCTGTCTTAACTTGGCCTTTGCTCAGGTTGAAGCGTCCTTTGTGCTTTTGCTGAAAGACTATCTTGATTTTGATGCGCGTGCGACAGGCTGGCTCTTTACCTATGTGGGCGTCTGTATTGTAATGATTCAGGCAGGTTTGATTAATCCGGTTGTGCGTAAATTTGGCGAGGTGGGTACCATTGCGATTGGTGCCATTCTGCTGGCAACAGGCCAAGGCATGATCGTGCTGATGTCTTTGGATATGTTTTTTGGGAATGCGTTCCCGCTTGCACAGATACTTCTGGCAACAACGGCGGTCTGTTTTGGTTATGCGCTTAGCAACCCGTCCCTGACTGCCGCCGTCAGCAATATTGCTGATAGGAATGTGATGGGTGGGTCGCTTGGCACCGTTCAGGGTTTTGGATCATTAGGACAGGTATTTGGCCTTGTCATTGCAGGGCCATTATACGAGCTTGGTGGTGCGCATTATTCCTTTGGTGTTGGCACAATTGTGACAATTTTATTGCTTGCCCTTGTTACACAGCTAGTGCGCCCAAACCGTTCACAAACCAACTAGGCCGCTTCGGTTCCCCCAACAGTAATTCCACCCATCTTGACAGTTGGCTGGCCAACGCCTACGGGAACGCTCTGGCCTGATTTGCCACATGTGCCGATGCCACTATCAAGTGCGGTATCATTGCCGATCATGCTGATCTTTGACATAGCGTCAGGACCATTGCCGATCAGGGTTGCACCCTTGACTGGGGCGCCGATTTTTCCGTTTTCAACCAGATAGGCCTCGGCCGCAGAAAACACAAATTTCCCTGATGTAATATCAACCTGACCCCCGCCAAAATTCACCGCATATATACCCTTTTTGATTGAGGCGACAATCTCTTGCGGATCATCTTTACCGTTTTCCATGTAGGTGTTTGTCATCCGTGGCATGGGGGCGTGTTCGTAGGATTCGCGACGACCATTGCCAGTTGCATCTACGCCCATAAGCCGCGCATTCTGTCGATCCTGCATATATCCTTTTAGAATACCATCTTCGATCAGAACGTTGCGTTTGCTTGGTGTGCCTTCATCATCTACCGTGATCGAACCTCGGCGATCAGCAATTGTGCCATCATCGATAACAGTAACACCTTTGGACGCAACCTGTTCGCCAACACGGCCACTAAATACGGATGTGCCTTTGCGATTGAAATCGCCTTCCAGACCATGGCCAACAGCTTCATGCAACATCACGCCTGGCCAGCCCGATCCCAGCACTACTTCCATTTCGCCAGCTGGTGCGGCAATCGAATCAAGATTGAGCACTGCCATACGCAAGGCTTCGTCAATTTGCGCTTTCCAGATCGCGGGTTGCATATAATCGGTAAACATTACCCGGCCACCAGCACCTGTGCCACCTGATTCCATGCGGCCATTCTGTTCGACAACGACATTAACGCCCAGACGCACAAGCGGGCGGATATCGGCAACCCGCATGCCATCGCTGCGCATGATTTGGACAGCTTGCCATGAACCGGCAAGGCTGGCGCTTACCTGAACAACGCGCGGGTCGGCAGCGCGCGCATAGGCATCCATTTCCTGCAAAAGTGCAATTTTGTCTTCAAACGGCGTGTGATTGAGCGGGTTGGCGTCAGAATATAGAGGTTGGTTAGCGCCAGCCGCAGGACCAACAGACAAGGTGCCGTTATAACCGCTGGTGACAGCTTTGACACTGGCAGCGGCGCGGCGCAAAGCATCTTCGCTCAACTCACCTGCATGGGCATAGCCATGCGCTTCCCCAGCGATCGCGCGCAAACCAAAGCCGCTTGACTGGTCATAACTGGCAGATTTCAAACGACCATCATCAAATAATAATGTCTCGGCATGGCGCATTTCCATGAAAAGCTCACCATCATCGGCGCCAGACAGCGCATCTCGCACAACGGCTTCAGCCTGATCAGGATCAAGCCCGGTGCGGGTAAAAAAGATGTCATTTGTTTGTGCAAGCATATCCATTGTGTGTCCAAGCATTTCAATATGTTGTTCGAATCGGTGATCTAAGGATGTGTCTAGAGAATGGGGCAGAAACCATCAAATTTCAAGGGAAAGCCATGGACTATATTGCTGGATGCACCTGCATAATTTAGCAAAAAAGCCAAAAACTGAAAAAAAGATAAAAATTATAGCGACAGGCTGCCGCACGGGGCTATCATCTTGTGTTGAAACAGTCTAAATAAACGATGTTCTGGTAATCATTTATGATCTGCGAACATGCTTATTGATCTTATATGGATCTCGATATTTGTGGGAGAAAAATCCATGCCGTCTTTGTCTAACATCTTGTTGGATCTAAAAACTGGTTCGCGCCGCGCTTGTCTAGCGCCCTTTGCCGTTGCGTTGAGCAGCTTTGTTGGAATTGTTGTTGCTACTAGCAACATGGCACATGCAGCTGTACCCCAGCCCTGGCAAATGGACTTGCAGCCGCCTGCTGGCAGCATCGCCGAAATGGCGACGGATCTTCATAATCTTCTACTGGTGGTGATTACGGCCATTACACTTTTTGTGCTTGGCTTGTTGCTTTATGTTGGCGTCAAATTCCGCGCCAAGGCCAATCCTGTTCCTTCGCGGACATCGCATAATGCTGTAATCGAAGTTCTGTGGACTGTTATTCCGGTACTTATTCTTGTTGGTATCGCCATTCCGTCATTTCGCCTTCTTTATTATATGGACCGCACTAATGAAACCGATATGGTGATCAAGGTAACGGGCAACCAATGGTACTGGAACTATGAATATCCGGATGATGGTGTCGCTTTTGATAGCTATCTAGTCGAAGAAGCTGATCTTCAGCCGGGCCAGATACGAATGCTTTCTGTTGATAATCCCCTTGTCGTGCCTGAAAATACGCGGATCAAACTGCTTATTACGGGTAATGATGTGATGCATTCGTTCTTTGTGCCATCACTAGCTGTTCAGATGTACGCCTTTATCGGCCGTACCAACGAAGCATGGATCGATGTGCCAGTTGGCGCCAACACCTATTATGGTCAGTGTAATCAGATTTGTGGCATTAACCATGCCTATATGCCGATCGAAGTGAAGTCATTGCCAAAGGATGAATATGCGGCATGGCTGGCGAACGCCAAGCAAGAATTTGCAAGCGCTGATGCTGTCATACCGTCAATTGGAAACCTTGCATCTGAAACAACTGTTGTAGCGTTAGCCAAATAACGCAATCGAAGAGGAAATTAATATGAGTGCGCAAGCCCACGCCCACGCTGATCACGGCGCCCCTTCAAGTTTTGTGCGCCGTTGGCTTTATTCAACAAACCACAAAGACATCGGTACTATGTATCTGGTGTTCTCAATTCTTGCTGCCTTTATCGGTGGTGGCCTTTCGGTCTATATGCGTATGGAATTGATGGAACCTGGCGTTCAATATATGGCTGATGGGCATGTATGGAACGTGTTCACCACCGCGCATGGCCTTATCATGGTGTTTTTTGTTGTCATGCCTGGGTTGATTGGTGGTTTTGGTAACTGGTTTGTGCCCATCATGATTGGGGCGCCGGACATGGCTTTCCCTCGGATGAATAACATCAGCTTTTGGTTGCTTCCGCCGTCATTTATTTTGCTATTGCTGTCAGCTGTCATGGATGGTGGTGCGGGTGTTGGCTGGACGATTTATCCGCCTTTATCTTCATCTTCTGGTACGCCAGGCATGTCGATGGATCTGGCGATTTTCTCACTTCATCTAGCAGGTGCATCATCAATTCTGGGTGCCGCGAACTTCATCACAACGATCTTCAATATGCGTACACCAGGCATGACATTGCACAAGATGCCTTTGTTTGCATGGTCAATGTTGATCACTGCGTTTTTGCTATTATTGGCGGTTCCGGTTCTGGCTGGTGCAATCACCATGCTGTTGACGGATCGTAATTTTGGCACAACCTTCTTCATCCCTGAGGGTGGTGGTGATCCAATCTTGTTCCTGCATTTGTTCTGGTTCTTTGGTCATCCTGAAGTTTACATCATGATTTTGCCAGCCTTTGGTATTGTCAGTCATATCGTATCGACATTTTCAAAGAAGCCTGTTTTCGGCTATCTGGGGATGGCCTATGCCATGGTTTCGATTGGCTTTGTCGGCTTTATCGTTTGGGCACACCATATGTACACAGTCGGTATGAGCGTTGATACGCGCGCCTATTTCACGGCCGCTACTATGGTCATAGCGGTGCCTACAGGCGTTAAGATCTTTTCATGGATTGCAACAATGTGGGGCGGATCGATTTCATTCCGCACGCCTATGCTATGGGCAATTGGCTTTATCTTCTTGTTCACCCTTGGTGGGGTGACAGGTGTGGTTCTGTCGAATGCGGGTCTTGATGTGGTTCTGCATAACACCTATTACGTGATCGCCCATTTCCATTATGTGCTCTCGCTTGGTGCTGTGTTTGGTTTGTTTGCTGGTTTCTATTACTGGTTCCCGAAAATGACTGGTTATGAATATTCGGAAACACTTGGCAAGTTGCATTTCTGGATCACCTTCATTGGTGTGAACCTGACCTTTTTCCCAATGCATTTTCTGGGTCTGGCAGGTATGCCGCGTCGTTACATCGATTATCCGGATGCGTTTGCTGGCTGGAATATGGTCGCGTCAATCGGTTCATTTATCGGTGCGTTTGGTGCGATTTTGTTCCTGTTCGTCATTGCCGAGGCCTTTTATGCAAAGCGTCGTTCTGCTGATAATCCATATGGCGAAGGCGCGACAACGCTGGAATGGCAGGTTGCGTCACCGCCGCCGTATCATACCTTTGATGAGCTTCCAAAGGTCAAATAACCCTTTCATGGCAAGCTATTAAGCTTGTCATGACAAAAGAGGAAAACGTGATGTCAGTCACATCGGATCATCAAATCGCGTCACCTACCGACGGCTTTAGCGGGCCGTCGGTTGGCGACTTCTGGGCATTGTTAAAGCCTCGGGTGATGAGTTTGGTTATTTTCACTGGTTTTGCGGGCATGTATCTGGCGCCTGGTTCATTACATCCTCTAGTTTTTGCTGTTTCATTATTTGCCATTGCCGCAGGTGCAGGTGCGTCGGGTGCCATAAATCAATGGTATGACCGCGATATTGATGCTGTCATGACACGCACAAAGAATCGTCCGATTCCAGCTGGTGTCATGATACCTGCCGAAGCCCTCACAATGGGATTGGTCATATCGGCTTTATCGGTTTTACTGCTTGGACTTGCGGCCAACTGGCTTGCGGCGGGTCTGCTTGCTTTCACAATCTTTTTCTATGCGGTCATATACACAATCTGGCTAAAGCGTAGCACGCCGCAAAATATTGTCATCGGTGGTGCAGCTGGTGCCTTGCCTCCTCTGATTGGCTGGGCCGCTGTTACTGGCGGTATTTCAATAGAGCCGCTTTTGCTATTTGGTATCATTTTCATATGGACACCTCCCCATTTCTGGGCGCTGGCTTTGGTTAAAAATGACGATTACAAAGCCGCTGGCGTGCCTATGCTGCCGGTGGTTGCTGGGCACGATGAAACCCGCAAACAGATATTAATCTATGCGTTGATTCTGGCACCTCTGGCTGTGGTACCATCCTTTATCGGGATGGCATCATGGATTTATGGTGGGTTTGCATCGGTTGCTGGTGCGATCTTTGTTGCTATGTCATGGCGTATCTGGGCAAGCAAAAGCAATGTGTTGGCAATGCGCCTGTTTGCTTATTCGATCCTGTATCTGTTTCTTATATTTCTGGCTTTGGTTCTTGATCAATTCGTTGCGGGTATGGTGCTATGAGTGAACTAGACAAACAAGCTCCGATCCCGAAAACAGCTGAAGAGATGCAGCGTATGCGAAGAGGTCGTAATCTGGCTTTACTAGGCATCATTGTTGGGCTGGTTGTGTTGTTCTATGTGCTGACGCTGGTTAAAGTTGGCGGTGCATCATCATGAATATCCAGACTGTACCTGCGACATCCACTGCCAATGGCAACAAGCGCTTGCTAATGTGGCTTGGTTTATTGGTCGCGGGCATGGTTGGCTTGGCTTATGCTTCGGTACCGCTTTATGATCTATTCTGCCGGGTGACAGGCTATGGTGGCACCACGCAAATTGCCGAAAATGTGAATGAAGATATTGTGTATGACCATCCGGTGAAAGTCCGTTTTGATGCAAATGTGAATCCGGCGCTGAACTGGTCATTTGTGCCTGTTGACAAGCCGGTGACACTGAATCCGGGCGAAGAAGTTGTAATCAATTATCGCGCAACAAATCTAGCTGATACGCCAACAACAGGCACTTCGACATTTAATGTTACACCAGTCAAAGCTGGACAGTATTTTATGAAGCTTGATTGTTTTTGCTTTATCGAACAGACATTACAGCCTGGCGAGTCAGTTGATATGCCCGTTCGGTTTTTTGTCGATCCCGATATTGCAAAAGATGAAAATGCGTTGGATGTGAAAGAGATTATTTTATCATACACTTTCTTTCCAGCCCTAGAAGGTTGATTGTTTAAAGACTAGAATAGTCGTGGTGAGGTGGCTTTGCCTGAAACAGGTAGATGCCAGATTATAAGGAGACTAAAATGAGCGGTGCAAACAAACACCCGTACCATCTTGTAGAAGCCAGCCCATGGCCAGCAGTGGGGTCGGCGGCGGCCTTTACGATGGCAATGGGTGCCGTGATGTATATGCATGAAGTTGCGTATGGCACAGCCCTCTTGGGCGTTGGCTTTGCTTTGGTATTGCTGACTATGTTCATGTGGTGGCGCGATATTATTCGTGAAGCTGAATATCAAGGGCATCATACCCCGATCGTTCAAATCGGCATGCGCTACGGAATGATGCTGTTTATCGCCTCAGAAATCATGTTCTTTGTGGCTTTCTTTTGGGCGTTCTTTGACCGTGCCTTATTTCCGAATGATGGCATTTGGCCGCCTGAAGGAATCACTACTTTTGATCCGTTTGATCTGCCTCTTATCAACACCCTGGTTCTGCTTTTGTCGGGTTGTACCGTCACCTGGGCGCATCATGCTATGCAGCATGGCAACCGCAAGGATTTCATGAATGGTCTTGGCCTGACCGTTCTGCTTGGCATCAGCTTTACCGCATTACAGGCATTGGAATATGCGCATGCGCCATTTGGCTTTACAGACGGCGTCTATCCATCTGTATTCTACATGGCAACAGGCTTTCATGGTTTTCATGTGATCGTCGGTACATTGTTTCTGGCTGTATGCTGGTTCCGCGGTGCGGCTGGTCATTTCACACCAAAACAGCATTTTGGTTTCGAAGCTGCCGCATGGTATTGGCATTTTGTTGACGTCGTATGGTTGTTCCTGTTTGCCGCTATCTATTGGTGGGGCGGGTAATCTTCGTTTCTTGAAAAATTAACAGGAGCGCTTAATCTATAGCGCTCCTTTTTTATTGCACGGCTTGGGGAAAGCGGCCTTTATAGTCGGGCAGATACAAAACGCATAAGTGGTAACAGATTTATATGATTAAATTCCGGCCCTTTCTTTGGCTTAGTGTTGTTGCAATTCCGGCTTTTGCCGTTTTGCTGATGCTTGGTACGTGGCAGCTTCAACGTCTGCAATGGAAAACTGATCTGATTAACAGTTTCGAGGCACGTTCACTTGCCGCCGCCATTGCACCGCCTAGCGTTGATGCGCTGACCGACGATTATGAATTCCGGCGTTTAGCTCTCACAGGCATTTTTGCCCATGACAAAGAACTATATATGACGGGCAAGACCTATGAAGGTAATGCAGGCTTTCATGTCGTCTCCCCCATGACATTGATCGATGGTCGTATCATTATGATCAATCGGGGCTGGGTATCCGAAGATTACCGCGATCCAACGAAAAGAGCATTTTCACTTGTATCAGGTGAGGTGACGGTTGATGCGATTTTACGAATGCCTGGCAAAAAGGGGTATTTCGTCCCTGAAAACGAACCTGACAACGGGTTTTGGTTTACTATGAATCCAGCCCAGATGATAACGCATCTGGATTTGGCTGATAATGGCATTACTGCCTTTTATGCCGATAGTTTGCGCACCAGTGATGTTGTAACTTTGCCGATAGCTGCCAAAACTGAACTGAATTTGCGCAATGCACATCTTAGTTATGCTATGACATGGTATGGCATTGCCCTTGGTTTGCTGGCGGTTTATTTGGCGTTTCATCATCAGGCTGGCCGTCTGACATTCTTAAACGCTTCTGCAAAGCAAGATGACGGAGAGGCATAATGCAATATATCAGCACCCGCGGGAATGACGGACCATTAGGGTTTGAAGATGCGCTTCTAAGCGGACTTGCGCGCGATGGCGGTCTCTATTTGCCAACTGCATGGCCACGCTTCTCTATCGATGAAATCCGGGCGATGCAGGGACTTTCCTATGTCGAGCTTGCAGGTCGGATCATGGCACCTTTTTGTGAAGGTGAGATTGATCAAGCTGAACTCACCGATATGGCACGTGATGCTTATTCTGGGTTTGACGATCCGGCGATTGCCCCTTTGGTAAAGCTGAATGACGATATTCATGTATTGGAATTGTTTCACGGTCCGACGATTGCTTTTAAAGATTATGCGATGCAATTTCTGGCACGTGCCTTTGACCGTGCATTGCAAGCGCATGGCAGACAGGCAGTTATTTTGGGGGCAACAAGCGGCGATACAGGTTCGGCGGCGTTAGAGGCTTTTCAGGGGCGTGATGCGGTTGACGTATTCATTCTATTTCCCGAAGGCCGCGTTTCACCTGTTCAGCAACGCCAGATGACATCGGTTGATGCGCCAGGCGTGCATGCGGTTGCGGTACCTAGCGATTTTGATGCCTGTCAGGATATTGTCAAAACACTGTTCAACGAACATGATTTCCGCGACGCGGTAAATCTTTCGGCGGTTAATTCAATAAACTGGGCGCGTTTAATGCCCCAGATTGTATATTATTTTTCATCAGCACTTGCGCTTGGCGCGCCGGATAGAAAGGTCGCTTTTTCGGTGCCGACAGGTAATTTTGGTAATGTGTTTGCAGGTTATGTTGCCGCCCAGATGGGCTTGCCGATTGAACGATTGATCGTGGCGTCGAACCAGAATGATATTCTGACCCGCTTTTTTGAGAGTGGAACGATGCAGCGTGAAGCTGTTGCCCCATCACATAGCCCATCAATGGATATTCAGGTTTCAAGCAATTTTGAACGGTTACTGTTTGAATTGCTTGGGCGTGATGGCACTGCGGTGAATACGGCTATGGCTACATTTGCCAAGACCGGACGTTTTGATGTAGCCGCATCGGTACTGGAAAAGGCGCATAATATGTTTGCTGGTTATCGGCTCGATGATGCGGCAACGCTTGCTGAAATACGTCAAAGCGCGACGAACGACCATATGGTGCTAGACCCACATAGTGCGGTTGGTGTTGGCGCGGCGCGCATGGCGCTGGCTGATGGCACTATTCCGGCGGGTGTGCCGATCATATCTTTGGCTTGTGCGCATCCAGCAAAGTTTCAGGATGCTGTCGCCTCGGCAACAGGCGAAATACCTGCATTACCTGCGCATTTGTCGGATCTGATGTCACGGTCTGAAAAACAGCTATTTGCCAACGCGACACCAGACGCTGTAAAAGCACTGGTTTTACAGGAAAAGCGAAGCATATGAGTGCCGCAAGGCTGACCAGACTTGCCAATGGGCTGGGTGTTGCGACGCGAGCTATGCCGCATAGTCAAACCATCTCGATTGGTATTTGGGTGCAGGCTGGCGCGCGCGACGAGCGGCAAAACGAACAGGGCATAGCCCATATGCTCGAACATATGGCGTTTAAAGGCACAAGCAACCGTGATGCTTTGGCGATTGCAACCGAAGTCGAAGATGTTGGTGGCTTCATGAATGCCCATACCAGCCGTGAAGAAACGGCCTATTACATTCGAATATTGCCTGAACATCTTGATCTTGGCATCGATATTTTGGTTGATATTCTGACCTGTTCGACCTTGCCCGAAGATGAAATCGAACGTGAACGCGGCGTTATCATTCAGGAAATAGGCCAGTCGGTTGATACGCCTGACGATATGGTTTTCGATCTGTTTGCCGAAGCGACGCATGGTGGTCATACCCTTGGCCGTCCTATATTGGGAACCGTTGATAGTGTCTCGGCTTTCAGCCAGCGCGATCTGGCTGGTTTTATGCAGCGGCATTATGGTGCTGAACAGATGCTGGTATGTGCGGCAGGTAAAATTGAACATGATGATCTTGTTACCCGTATAACCGATGCGATAGGGGGTATCAAAACTGCTGAACATGCCAAGCGTAACAGCCCTTCATGGCAGGCTGGGCGTCATCTTCTTACTCGTGATCTTGAACAGGCTCATGTCATTTTTGGATTGCCAGCCCCATCAGCGACCACGCCAGACCGGTTTGCCTTGATGGCACTTTCAACACTTTATGGAGGGGGCATGTCATCGCGCCTGTTCCAACAGGTGCGTGAAAAACGTGGCTTATGCTATTCGATCTTTTCATTTCCAACGCTTTATTCGGATTGTGGTGTATTTGGCGTTTATGCAGGCACATCCGCCGATAAGGTTGACGAAATGCTTCGTGTCTCGGCAGGTGAACTGGCCGCTATTGCAACTACCGTAACTGATGATGAGGTTGCCCGCGCCAAAGCCCAAATTCGCGCCAATTTACTGATGAGTCGTGAATCCGTAGCGGCCTGTGGTGATGCACTTGCGCGTCAGATTACGTTGTTTGGTGCCCCGCAGGATGATACCGATCTGCTTGATGCCATTGACGCGATTACACCAAAAGCAGTTAGTCAGGTAGCCGCCAGCTTGATCGCGGCAGGTGATCCGGCTGTGGCATTGGTGGGGCCAAGTGATAATATCATGTCAAACAGCCAGCTTGGTGCCGCGCTATCAGCCTAGCATTGTGCATGTATCACGGCTATCAGGCGTTGCCCGCTATATCATTATAATGTGCGGGATTTATGCCAAGTGCTGCATAGGTTTCATCCCATATATCGTCGGCGTCGCAGTCAAACACAAGTTCATGTGACGCGGGCAGGGTAAGCCACGCATTGGCGGCGATTTCGGCATCCAGCTGACCACCGCCCCATCCTGCATAACCAAGCGAGATAATCGATTGTGATGGTCCGGTTCCATTGCTTATATCTTCCAGAATATCCAGGCTTGTGGTCAGGCCGATTTCATGTGTAATTGGATTACTTTCGGGCAGCATATGATCTTGTGAATGCACGACAAAGCCGCGATTACCATCAACGGGGCCACCAATGAAAACAGGTTGATCAGCACAAAATCGCGGTGTGCCTATTTCAAGTGTTTCATATAGGCTGCCCAAATTAAGCTTTTCTGATTGCTGGTTGATCACAAATCCCATGGCTGACTGGTCGTCATGTTGGCACATCAGAATAACCGCTTTTTGAAACCGTGGATCAAGCATCTGCGGCACAGCAATCAGTAAATGCCCCTGTAATCCTTTTGGTGCAGAAATTGGTGTTTGTGAATCTGTGCTAAATGACGACACGGTTCAGCTTGTTTCCTTTGTTTTATGTCTTATCTAGATTAGACAGCTAATCGGATAATTGGTAAAGAGCTATTCTAGCTTTGCCCACTGCACCGATCATATGGATCAGGTTATGTTTAACAGCCTTACATCAAAATCTGGCAACTATTGCTTGTTGATTCATACTATGTGGCGACGGGTCGCAATCCGCCCGCTGATGGCATTTATATCACTGATTTCATTCATATTTATGACATGCTCTGCTTATGCAAATCAAACCTCATGGACAGGTGATCCATCAATGGCCGAAATGCGGCTGGTATCGGCGGTTGCTGGAACAGGTACTTTGGAAAATATTCCACTTGGATTGGAATTCAGGATGGCGCCTGGCTGGAAGATTTATTGGCGCACCCCGGGTGAGGCAGGTCTTCCCCCCTCGATCAATCTGGACCAGAATGTTAACAAGGCATTATCTGCTGATATTGCATGGCCCGCCCCCAAAAGATTTAACGCTTTTGGGTTTGATAATTTTGGCTATGCCGAACATGTTGTTCTACCCATAACGCTAACTGGACATATAAGCGGTACACCGCTTCAGCTAACTACCGATGTTGAAGCACTTGTTTGCGCGGACATCTGTGTCCCTCTTGCAGGATCGCTCGGTCTTGATATTGCTGACGGTGCCGCATTACCGACCATACATACTCAGATGATCGCCGAATATGCATCGGCGGTGCCACGTCCGGGATCGGCTCCCAATATCAACGCACAGACACTATGGCATGATGCCGAAAATCTATATGTCAGGTTTTCCGCCACAACAGTGCCGCTTGACGATATTTTTGTCGAAGGGATTGAAGGCCTCGCTTTCAAAAAACCGGAGATGAATGGCCAGATTGCCCGTATCCCCATGTTGGGGAAACAGCCTGACATTATGCTGGGCATGCCTTTAACATTGACCATTGTTGGCCAGCCGTCACGGGCGGGTCTTGGCAAAGGTGATGTCGAACTGGCCGAAGTGAATGTGGTTATTGGCACAGCCGCACAGGCACCAGAGTTTAATCCGCAGACCACCCCATCATTTGCTTTTGGCGCGATCCTGTTAACCGCATTTCTGGGTGGGCTTATTTTGAATCTTATGCCTTGTGTATTGCCAGTTCTTGCGATCAAGGTGACATCAATTCTATCAGCGGCGGGCCTATCATCATGGCATGTGCGGCGGCGTTTTCTGGCATCTGCCGCAGGCATAATGGCCAGCTTTATGATCTTGGCGGCGGCGCTTGGTATTTTACGATATGCCGGCGCACAAATTGGCTGGGGTATTCAATTTCAGAATCCGGTATTTCTGATCGCCATGACATTGGTCATCAGCCTGTTTGTGCTGGCCATGCTTGATCGGCTGACCTTGCCAATTCCGGCGTTTGTCATGCGTATATCAACAGGCTCAGGTTATGCTGGAGATTTTATGGCAGGGATGTTGGCAACCTTACTGGCCACACCTTGTTCGGCACCTTTTGTTGGCACCGCTGTCACCGCGGCTTTGACAGGCGATAATATCATGCTTGTTGGCATTTTTGCCGCAATGGGGCTTGGGCTTGCCATGCCGTGGTTGATTTTGGCGCAATGGCCGCAAGCTATCGCATTTTTGCCAAAGCCTGGCCGTTGGATGCTGGCTATGAAATATATGCTGGCCTTATTGCTAAGCGGCACTGTTATTTGGTTGATGTCGCTATTTCATACGCTTGGCGGTTCAGATGCTACACGTGCGCTTGTGGTTATTTTGGTGCTTGGCTTTGGGTTGGCTACGTTCCGTGGTTTTGCTGTTCGGGCGACCCGCGTGATTATTACCTTTACGGTGGTGGCGGCGCTGGCTGTTCCTATATTGATGTCACCACAACCCCGAAAAATGCCATTACCGGTGGCTGGCCTTGGGGTGGATGTAGCATGGCAACCATGGCAGGAAGGTAGCATAGCCATGCATCTGGCCAAAGGGCAGGTGGTATTTGTTGATGTAACAGCTGACTGGTGTATTACCTGCAAGGTAAATAAACGATTTGCCATCAATGATCCGGCGATTGCGGCGCGCCTAGGCACCGCCCAACGTCAGGGAACACTTGCGATGCTTCAGGCTGACTGGACGCGTCCTGATGACGCTATATCGCGTTTTCTGGTGCAAAATGGTCGCTTTGGAATTCCGTTCAATGCTATATTCAGTCCATCGCACCCAACAGGCATCATTCTGCCTGAATTGCTGACGACTGACATTCTCGATAGTAATTTTGATTTAGCTGGACTGGCCGCCAACTAGATTTGATTTTTGGTCATGCTAATTGTACTAGTGTGGCTTGGTATCACCCCAATTATAGAAAGACATAGTTAATGACAATTGAATCAGGACAAAACATACCTTCTGCCCAATTTCAGATTAAATCTGATGAAGGTATTGATGCGTTTTCAACCGACGATTATTTCAAAGATTCCCGTGTTGTTATGTTTGCCGTACCGGGGGCTTTTACACCTACCTGTTCGGTCAAACACGTACCTGGCTATATCAAACATGCGGACGCGTTAAAACAAGCAGGCATTGATAAGATTGCGTGCCTGTCAGTTAATGATGCGCATGTGATGCATGCGTGGGGCGAGGCTAGCCAAGCTGATGGCATCATAGATATGATAGCTGACATGGACGGGTCATTTTCACGCGCGCTTGGTATTGAGGTCAATATGGGCGCGATCCTTGGCAAGCGCGCAACGCGCTGTGCCATAATCGTTGATAATGGGCTTGTTACGCATGTTTTGATGGAAGAGCCAGGTGAGTTTTCAGTTTCCAGTGCCGAGAATGTGCTGGCAACCTTGGGGGCATAACTGCTGGTTTATTTCAGGCTTTCGGCCGCACGGCGTGCCAGCACATCACAGCGTTCATTTAACTCGTTACCTGCATGCCCTTTAACCCAATGCCATGTGATCTGATGGCGTTGGGTTGCTGCATCCAGTATTTCCCATAAATCCTGATTGGCAACTGGCTTTTTTGCGGCTGTACGCCATCCATTTGCTTTCCAGCGTGCCATCCAGTCAGTTACGCCATTCATGACATATTTGCTGTCGGTATGAAGCTCAACCTGCATCGGGCGGCTGAGCGCATTCAAACCTTCAATGGCGGCCTGTAATTCCATACGGTTATTAGTTGTATCAGCCACACTACCTGACAATTCCTTTTCGGTACCCCGCCAATTCAGGATCGCCGCCCAGCCACCAGGGCCCGGATTGCTAAGGCATGACCCGTCAGTATGGATCGTCACACCAGTGCTCATTGATAGAAACCATAGGCACTAGGCCCCGAAACTGATTGATGAAACCGCAGAATCGACCAATATTCCATTGGATCTTTAGGGCTGACCAACGCATCTTTTGGCGTGTTCATCCAGTCATATAGCCGTGTCAGAAAGAAACGCATTGCCGATCCGGCAGCCAGAACAGGAATATTGTTAATTTCATCGACACTCAGATGCCGAACTGACTGATAGCCGTTAATCAATGCCCGCGATTTGGTCATGTTAAAACTTCCATCAGCTTCAAAACACCATGAGTTAAGACAGATGCCGACGTCATAGGCAAAAATATCCTCACAGGCAAAATAGAAATCGATAAGCCCTGTCAGATTATCCCCCATAAACAGAACATTATTCGGGAAAAGATCAGCATGAATGATGCCGCGTGGCAGGTCATGTGGCCAGTTATGGGTAATCTGTGCAAGCCGCTTTTCAACTTGTGCCAGCATATTATCGCCAAGCTCATTTGTTCGATTGCCGACTGAATCAAGCAACGGTTTCCATGCATCTGGCCCCAACGCATTAGCGCGGGATCGTGATATGCCATCGGCATTGATATGCAACTGGGCTAATGCGACACCAAGAGCGCGGCATTTAGCTCTATTTGGGTAACGCGAAGACGTTCCGTCAAGAAATGTAAAAATCGCGCAAGGGCGCCCCATTATTTCAGCCAGAACAGAACCATCCTTCGCCGCAACTGGAAGCGGGCAATTCATTCCTTTTCCGGCTAGATGCTCCATTAATTCGACAAAAAAAGGCAAATCGTCTGCATTCACCCGCTTTTCATACAGTGTCAGAATAAAATGCGCTTTCGTCGTACGAAGCAGATAATTGGAATTTTCAACACCTTCTGCAATGCCTGCAAAACTGACAACTGTGCCAATATCGTAACGTGACAGAAATTCTGTCAATGTGGTGTCATCAACTTCGGTGTAAACGGCCATACGATGCTTCTGTTATCCAGATAATTAACTTTGTAAGATGGACGGTAACTTAAAGGTCATATTCTCTTTTACATGCCCATGCTCGACAACATCAACATCGTAGAGTGTTTTTATAGCATTCAACAAATCAGTCACCAGAATTTCAGGCGCTGATGCGCCTGCTGAAATGCCGATATGTGTGGCTTCTTTGACCATATCCCAATCAACAGCATGTTTATCTGCAACCAGCGTTGCCTGCTTGGCACCGCTTCGTAATGCAACTTCGACAAGCCGCTGTGAATTTGACGAATTTTTTGCCCCGATTACCAACATCAGATCCAGCCCTTTGGCCATATCCTTGACAGCATTTTGACGATTAGTGGTGGCATAACAAATATCTTCGCCGCGTGGCCCGGTAATATCAGGAAAACGAAACTGTAAAACTGAAATGATCGCGGCTGTATCATCGACAGACAAGGTCGTCTGGGTGGCAAAAGCCAGCGCCGCATCATCTGGTGGTGTAACGTTTTGGGCATCTTCCACGGTTTCAATCAGGGTGATTTCATTAGCGGCAACTTGTCCCATTGTGCCTTCGACTTCGGGATGTCCGGCATGCCCGATCAACAGAATATGTCGCTTCTGAGCAGCATGGCGTTGGGCTTCGATATGTACTTTTGTCACCAGTGGGCAGGTTGCATCAACAGCAATCATATTATGTTCTTTGGCTTCGGCAACTACAGCCTTGGCAACACCATGCGCGGAAAAAACCACGGGTGCGCCTTTTGGCACCTCATCCAATTCCCTAACAAAGACAGCGCCTTTGTCAGCCAGATCATCAACCACAGTTTTGTTATGTACAATCTCGTGTCGTACATAGACAGGTGCGCCATATTTTTCTAGCGCAACTTCGACAATGCGAACCGCTCGGTCAACCCCAGCACAAAATCCACGGGGTGCCGCAAGAATGATTTTTTTCTTTGGTGTTTCCAAATTAATTTCCATAGGTTGTT
>NZ_CAXBVX010000021.1:0-24111 GCF_963979125.1 uncultured Candidatus Puniceispirillum sp. | reverse complement strand
ATCATGGTGCTCCATGGATGCCAACGCGGCCAAGAACATGATATGCGCGTATATCGGCTGACGCCTGTTCTGAATGATCTGGAACAATTAAGCCGGTGGCGCCTATTTGCCCAAAATGCCAATGAAACGATGCCAGCTTTATTGCATCTGGATACTGGTATGACCCGACTTGGTTTTGATCCAGATCAGACTGACTGGCTCATTGAAAACAAACAGGCCTTGAACAATCTGGACATCACATATGTTATGAGCCATCTCATTTCAGGCGAAATCACCAATGGTTCAGCCAACAATGTCCAGAAAGCACGGTTTGACGAATATCATAGCTTTTTTGCCGGCATGAAAGCCAGTCTGGCCAATAGTGGCGGTATCTTTTTGGATACAGATTTTCATTATCAGATGACCCGCCCGGGCATAGCTATTTACGGTGTTCACCCTTGCGGCAAAGACTATGCCTTGCAACAAACCGACGGTTTGAAACCGACGGTCGCTTGGCATGCCCGCATTATTCAGGTTCAAAACGCACCGGCTGGCGCAATGGTTGGTTATGGTGGTACGCATAAATTAACCCGTCCATCACGCATCGCAACTGTGGGGATTGGCTACGCAGATGGCTATCATCGCAGCCTTGGCAGTAAAGCTTACGTGAACATTCTTGGACACCGTGCACCTGTCATTGGCCGTGTTTCCATGGATAGCATTACGGTTGATGTTACCGACATGCCCCGAAACATCATGCAAAAGGCCGAAACGGTCGCCTTACTAAGCGATTTATACAGCATCGAAGACATGGCAGATGATGCCAGCACAATTCCTTATGAAATTCTCACAGGCTTAAGCCAGCGCGCGAACCGACGATATGCAGATTACCTATAGCCAAAAAGGGCAAACATTGTCATAAATAACCGTCGCAACGTTCTACCAAGGTGACTGATTTATGACAGGCTTTGTGCGTAATATCGGCCACGCCGTACTAAATTTTCTGGCGTCACTTGGACGTATAACGCTGTTCACCTCGGCAGCTGTTCGCTGGTCTTTTTTTCCGCCCTATTATTGGCGCCAATTATGGCGGCAAATGCTTGATATAGGTTACTATTCATTACCCGTCGTTGGTTTGACAACGCTGTTTTCGGGAATGGTTTTGGCCTTACAATCATATACTGGATTTGCGCGCTTTTCTGCTGAAGATACCGTTGCAACCGTTGTCGTTCTGTCTGTGACACGCGAGCTTGGTCCGGTTCTAGCCGGATTAATGGTTGCCGGAAGGATCGGCGCATCAATGGCAGCCGAGATCGGCACCATGCGCGTGACTGACCAGATTGATGCCCTCGACACGCTTTCAACCCGCCCGATGCAATATCTGGTTGCCCCACGTATCATGGCGGGAACCTTGTGCTTGCCATTTCTTGTGTTGATTGGCGATATAATTGGCGTGTTTGGCGGATATATTGTTGGCGTCTATAGGCTAGGATTTAATCCGTCAGTTTATCTGTCACGGACATTGGAATATCTGGAAATTTCCGACATAACCCTTGGCTTGGTCAAGGCCGCCGTATTTGGGTTTCTGATTGCCTTGATGGGATGTTATCATGGCTATTATTCAGGACGCGGTGCCGAAGGTGTTGGTCGCGCCACAACAAACGCCGTCGTGTCTTCGTCAATCCTGATATTGATTTCTAACTATCTTGTCACTGCTTTGTATTTTGGAGTCTAAATGATGACGACACCAAAAATCGAACTTGCAGGCGTTACCAAATCATTTGATGGCAAACAAATTTTACGCGGTATTGATGTTTCCGTCGATGCACAGGAATCACTTTGCATCATTGGCACTTCGGGATGCGGTAAATCCGTATCTCTCAAATGTCTGCTTGGACTGATAGTGGCAGATGGCGGATCAATCAAAATTGATGGACAGGAAATACTGGGCGCAAACCGAAAAAAACTAGAAGCCATCCGGCGACGCTTTGGTATGACCTTTCAGTTTGGCGCGCTGTTTGACTCATTACCAATATGGCAAAATGTAACCTTCCGGCTGGTCCAGAGCCAAAAAATGTCACGCGATGACGCTAGGCAGATAGCCAAAGACACAATTACCCAACTTGGCCTTGCCCCTGACGTAATTGATCAATATCCAGCCGAATTATCCGGTGGTATGCAAAAACGCGTGGCGTTGGCGCGCGCAATTGCCGACAAGCCTGAAATCTTGCTTTTTGATGAACCAACATCTGGGCTTGATCCTATAACAGGCGGCGTTATTGATAGTTTGATTATTGATGCTGTCAAACGCCTTGGTGCAACAGCCATTACCATTAGCCATGATATGGCGTCTGTACGGCGGATTGCCGACAAGGTCGCGATGATACATAACGGCGTCATTATCTGGTGCGGGTCAGTCGCAAAAATGGATGATAGCGGCATTCCCGAAGTTCACCAGTTCGTTCATGGCCTTGCTGATGGTCCCCTGACAAGATCAGCGCAAAAGGCAAATAATTAATGGCACGATCATCGGTTAGCTTTGTTTGTCAGCAATGCGGCGCAATATCTCCAAAATGGGCAGGCCGATGCGACGATTGCGGAGCATGGAACACGCTTGCCGAAGAACGCAACGAAGCCCCGTCTGGCCCAGGCAAACGCGCTCAGGGACGCCGCATATCACTTGAAGCACTTGATCTACCCCCCAACACCAAACCTTTACCACGGCATCTATCACATATTTCTGAATTTGACCGTGTGTCTGGCGGTGGACTTGTTCCCGGATCGGCAACATTAATTGGTGGTGATCCGGGTATTGGCAAATCAACATTATTATTACAACTGGTATGCAAACTGGCATCGGGCGGGTTGAAAGCTGCCTATATTTCCGGCGAAGAATCAGCCGATCAAGTGCGTATGCGTGCGCGGCGTCTGGGATTAAGCGATACCAATGTGCAACTAGCAACCGCGACAAATGCTAGTGATATTGCAGCATCACTTGGGGGTGCTGATGGACCTGACGTCATTGTTATCGATTCGATTCAGACGATGTATCTGCCAACATTGGATTCGGCACCTGGCACAGTCTCTCAGGTACGTGCCACCGCACAGGAATTGATCCGATCTGCAAAACAACAGGGCGCCGCCTTGTTGATTGTCGGGCATGTGACCAAAGACGGCGCCATTGCTGGCCCCCGCGTGCTTGAACATATGGTGGACTCGGTGCTGTATTTTGAAGGTGATCGATCGCATCATTTCCGGATTCTACGCAGTGTCAAAAACCGTTTCGGTGCCACGGATGAAATTGGTGTTTTTGAAATGGTCGAAACCGGACTTGCCGAAGTACCGAACCCGTCCGAGCTGTTTCTGGCTGACCGCCGTGACGAAGTCACTGGTGCGGTTGTCTTTGCTGGCATCGAGGGAAGCCGTCCCCTTCTTGTCGAGATTGAAGCCTTGGTTGCCCCTTCATCACTGGCGTCACCAAGGCGGAACGTTGTTGGCTGGGATAGCAGTCGTCTTGCCATGTTGACGGCGGTTCTGGAAGCGCGATGCGGGGTACCGTTATCAGGTCGGGATATTTTCCTGAATGTTGCTGGTGGTATGAAAATTTCCGAAACTGCCGCAGATTTAGCGGTGGCGGCAGCATTGATCTCATCGGTAACAGGGCGGCCTGCCCCAAAACGAACCGTATTTTTTGGCGAAGTTGCACTATCGGCCGAATTAAGACAGGTGGCACAGGCCGAATCACGTCTGAAAGAGGCAGCAAAACTGGGTTTTGACAATGCCATTATGCCGCGTCCACGCAAAAAACTATCAACGTCATCAAAAATATCTGTTGCGCAGCCATCTACGCTCGCAGAGCTAATTGACATTATGGGGGGAATGACATGATGCTAGTATCTATGGAACCGCACTACCCTTTTGGACCCAAAGATGTTTGATTTTTCTGTCCTAAATCTAGTTGATTATGCAGTGCTCGTTGTATTGCTTGTATCGGCGTTATTTTCAACCTTGCGTGGCATGACCCGCGAATTTCTTGGCATTGTCGGCTGGGTTATTTCAGTCTTTGTCGCCAAGCTAAGCGCGCCTGCGCTTGAGCCGCTAATATCCGACATCATCAATGTTGAAGGGCTAGCAGCTGCCTTGTCTTGGGCATTACCATTCGCCATTACCGTCGTCGTCTGGTTTGTGATAGCAAGCCTGATGTCACCTAGCTTGAAGCGGGCTGGTCTGGGGAGTCTGGATCGATGGCTTGGTGTCATTTTTGGGGTTGTAAGAGGCTATGTCATTGTCCTTATCGCCTATATGACAGCCGTTGTTGCCCTTGATGGTGAAAGCAAACTACCTGACATCGTAACTGAATCGTATAGCACACCATATATGCGGCAAAGCGTGCATAGTCTGTCCGGTGTGATCCCTGAGGATATGCGCAACCGCCTGCTGGAAAACGTTCCTTTAGATAGTAGCACTGACGATAAAGAGCTTATTGATACTGATAAAGCCCCATTATCTGATGTCAGCGAAACAGCAAGTGATAAACTTGATCTATTAGCTGACGAGGTCGAAATGACTGAGTGACCGCGTTATACTGTCTATCTGCTTCTTGACGGTCAACAGGTTAAAGGGGATAACCTGACGCTCAATATGATTGCGCGTTTTAATAGGAAAATTGCATGACCGGTGTTTCCACGAATCCATTTGACGACGACCATTTTCACGAAGAATGTGCAATCTTTGGTATTTTTGGCACACCCGAATCGAGCGTTCATACTGCCCTGGGTCTTCATGCACTTCAACATCGCGGGCAAGAGGCATCAGGGATTGTCAGCTTTGATGGCAAACATTTTCATGCTCATCGCGGTGTGGGACATGTTGGTGAAAATTTTGATGCCAATTCAGCGCCAATGCAGGCTCTTAAAGGCCATATTGCAATTGGGCATAATCGTTACTCGACAACAGGCCCATCCGAAGTACGCAATATACAGCCCTTTTCATCCGAGCTTGCCTTTGGTGGCTTTGCACTAGCACATAACGGTAATTTAACCAATGCCGCGCGTTTGCGGGCATCGCTTGTTGAAACTGGTAGCCTTTTCCAGTCATCAACCGATACAGAAATCATCGTTCATCTGGTCGCTAGGTCACACCAGCAAGGCGTCAGCAATCGATTGATCGACGCGCTGAAACAGATTGAAGGGGCATATTCATTAGTCTGTATTGCCGACGACATGATGATTGGCGTTCGCGATCCGCATGGCGTGCGCCCGCTTGTGCTTGGCAAGCGTGATAATGCCTATGTGCTTTCATCCGAAACATGTGGGCTTGATATTATTGGCGCCGAATTTATCCGTGATCTTTTGCCTGGCGAAATGGTTGTCATTGATAAAAATGGCATCACATCAATAATGCCATTTCAGGAACAGCCCTCACGCTTTTGTATTTTTGAATATGTCTATTTTGCCCGTCCGGACAGCATGCTTGAGGGGCGCGGCGTTTATCATGCGCGCAAATCGATTGGTGCCGAACTGGCTGCTGAGTCACATATTGATGCTGATCTGGTCATTCCTGTGCCTGACTCAGGCGTGCCTGCCGCGCTTGGTTATGCGCAGGCGGCAAATATACCGTTTGAACTAGGCATCATCCGCAACCACTATATCGGACGTACCTTTATCCAGCCAACGCAGAAAGGCCGGAATGACTCGGTCAAGATGAAGCATAACGCCAATCCGGCGACGGTTTCTGGCAAACGTGTGATACTGGTTGATGATTCGATTGTACGCGGCACCACTTCGCGCAAGATTGTATCAATGATGCGTGCCGCAGGTGCCACCGAAGTCCATATGCGCATTGCCAGCCCACCAACGATAAACCCTTGCTTTTATGGAGTGGACACGCCTGATAAAGATCAGCTTATTGCCGCCCATATGACTGTTGATGAGATCGCCAAGGAAATTGGTGCTGACAGCCTCAGCTTTGTATCAATTGACGGCCTGTATCGGGCGATGGGCGAAGCGCGCCGTGATACCGACAGCCCACAATTTTGTGATGCCTGTTTCACTGGCGATTATCCAATTAAGCTGGCAACAGGCCTATCGGCAAAGCGCGTTTCACATGGCGTGATTAACTAATACGGGGGTAATTAACGGCGATGAGCAATCAAGACCTTGATGGCAAGTTGGTGCTAGTGACAGGTGCAAGCCGTGGTATTGGGCGTGCTGTGGCCATTCTTGCCGCGCAAGCTGGTGCCGAACTGATTATTACTGGCCGCACCACAGGCGCGCTGGAAGAAACCGACGATGCTATTAAATCAGCCGGAAGCAAAGCAACGATTGTTGAGTTGGACATGGCTGACACACCAGCTATTCCAAGACTGGCTGGCGCCATTCAAAGCCGATGGGGACGGCTAGATGGCCTTGTTGCCAATGCGGGCATGATCGGCCCCTTGACGCCTGTTTCACATCATGAAGAAAGCGTCTGGAACAACACCATATTGATCAATCTGACCGCGCAATGGCACCTGATAAAGGCGATGGAGCCATTGCTTCTGCAAAGTGACGCGGGGCGCGCCATTCTGGTATCTTCGGGGGCGGCAACTAACCCACGCGCTTTCTGGGGCGCCTATGCCGCCTCAAAAGCAGGCCTTGAGGCATTAGGCACATGCTGGGCGGCGGAAACCGAACAGACAAATTTACGTATCAATATGCTTAACCCCGGCGCAACGGCGACACGCATGCGCGCGTCTGCTTTTCCGGGCGAAGATGCCAGCACGATCCCCGCACCCGAGGACATCGCCCCTGCTTTCACCACGTTGCTTAGTCCGGCCTGTCAAATACATGGCAAAGTTATGTCAGCGCGGGAAATGCTTGGTCTTTAAAATTATATTTCGCGGTCTTAGCGCATCCTGAATCGAAACGGATCAAGCGCATGTCGTATATCGCGTGCCAACGAAACTGGCATGTCTGCGATCTCAGCCGCCAGCATATCACCAAGTAAAGGCGCAAAGGTCATACCACGTGCGCCTAATGCCCCAAGACAATAGATGTGATCAGCAAGATGCCCCATGATCGGGTTGCGATCCGGCGTGCTGGCACGCTGGCTCACGCGTCCGGTAAAACCACCTGAAACATTTGAAGCATCTATCAACCCAGCCATACCTTTAGGTAACAAACCAACATTATGGCCATGCCCTTCATCGGTGACGGCCATTGCGGCGGTGCGGTCAAATGTGGCACCAAGCTCATGAAATCCCTCATCTACTGGGGTAAGATAGCCCCCAAAACTCAATCCTGCTGTCAATGGTTTCAAGCCTGAATTTGATGGAATATGGCTGACCTGACCTGAAGTAATTTCAACCGGGATGCCGCTTTTGTGCATTAGCTTCAGAATATCGGTCATATCCGCCCCGCCAGCCAGCACAACAGCTTGATAGGTTATATCCCTATCATCATTCATATGAAACGTCTGGTCATCCAGCCGGCTGACATCAGTTACCTTTGTTGCCAATGCCAAAGCCGCCCCCTTGGCAAGGCGTTCAACATATTTTACCGGATTAATAATACGGCCATAATCATGCACCGCCCCCCCAAGAGGAAGCGCGATACCAGAAAGTGCTGACGCTTCGGTGGCATCAACAAAACGCATCAAACTAGTGGGCCAGAATTGCCGTCTGAATTTATCTTGCCGAACTGCCTCGCGATGCGGCCAATCAAGCGAAATCACCTGTTTGGCAACGCTACAATCCAGCGTATCAGATAATCTGGCCGCAAAAGACAGGCATAAGGTTGATAGCTGACTAGCAACATTATGATCGACAGCCAAACGCGGGCTTTGCACCGCCATCCGATTACCTGATGCCCCATGCGCCAATCGCTCTGCACTATCAAAGATAGTCGCTGCAATACCGCGCCTATTAAGGCCTGCCGCAATTGAGGCTCCGGCTATACCACCGCCAATAATCGCAACCTGTTTGATTCGGGTTGACGTTGTAACCTTTGGGGTAACGAGCGGCTTTTGACCTGTCAGCATATGACGTTTGCGACCAAATCCGGGACATTTTTCAACAATGAATCCAGCATCCTGAAGCGTATCTCGAACACCACTTGCCACGGTAAAGCTAGATATGGTGCCGCCTTGACGCGTCAAACGGCCAACATGTGCCAACGTGTTTTTGTTCCACATCGCTGCGTTTTTGGCTGGACTGAATCCATCAAGGAACCATGCGTCAGCGCGAAAATCCATCTTTGCCAGCATGTCCTCGGCCTGCCCATAAATCAGATGCAAGCGCACCCTCCCATCAAGCAAAGGCACCATATGCGTCCCATGCCAGCGTGGTGGCAAAGCGTCACGTAGCGCTTTGGCATAGGCGGCCACCTCGCCAAAAGGCGCATGCGCACGTTCGAGATCATCGACCTCAAGTGGGCAGGCTTCAAAAGAAATATAATCCAGCTGAAGCGCGGGAAATTTATGCATCTCCGCCATTACTGCCAGCAGGTTTAACCCTGTGCCAAAGCCCGTTTCAGCAATTGTGAAATGGGATATGTTTTGCAAACGAACGGGTAAATTATTCCCACCAAGGAATACATGGCGGCTTTCCCCCAGCCCCCCTTCAACCGAAAAATAGACGTCATCATAGCTATCGGCACGTATAACATTATCACGCCAGCTAATCTTGGCTTCGGCAAGACGATAGTCCGCACCATCATGCATATGTAGATTTTCGCTCATTATGAACCAATATATTAATCAATAAAATGATGCCGTAATACAAACAAAGCTAAACTTTAGTGATTACGGTTAACTATTTATTATACATGATTGGATAAACTAACAAACGTAACTAACATGAGGGCTGAAAGATGCTTGATCGGATTACGTTGTCCGTTTTTAAACAATTTGTGAATGTCGGCAAAATCACTATCAAGATTGCAGACAAAAAACCTGTTACATGCCTTGGAAATCATGACGGACCCGAAGTCATGGTCAGATTACGGTCAAACCGCGTTTTTCGCGAAATCGTTATGCGTCCTGATTTGGCCATCGGCGAAGCCTATGTGAATGGCAATCTTACAATCGAAAATGATGATCTTGATTCCCTGATGCTGTTTTTGATGTCTAATCACAAACATTGGTTGATGCATTGGGCAGGACGGTTAAGTCTGGCCGTAAGCAACCGATTTGCTTTTCTACGGCATAGCAATTTGGTACGAAAATCCAAACGCAACGTAGCGCATCATTATGATCTGAAAGACAGCCTTTTTGACAATTTTCTTGACCCAAGACGGCAATATTCATGCGCCTATTTTGACGAGAACACCAAAACAATCGAACAGGCGCAGATTAATAAACTGGCACGCATTGCCGCTAAACTTAACCTACAGCCCAAGCAAAATGTTCTGGATATCGGATGCGGCTGGGGTGGCCTAGCCAACGCGCTGATCGATTGCGTCCCTGAAACACATGTAACTGGCATCACCTTGTCTGAACGCCAGCTTGATTTTGCCAATAAACAGCGTGATCTAAGCGGCCGACAGAACCAGCTTGATTTTCAATTACGTGACTACCGCCATCAAACAGGCAATTTTGACCGTATTGTTTCGGTAGGCATGCTCGAACATGTTGGTCCCGGAAACTATGATACCTATTTCAAAATGGTTAAAGACCTTCTCAAACCAAAAGGCGTTGCCATGATCCATTCGATTGGTGTGTATATGCGTCCGCATCCTTGTAACCGCTGGCTGGCAAAATATATTTTCCCAGGCGGTTATCTGCCTTCACTTGAACAGATACTGACAAGCGTTTCCAAACAGGGGCTAAAAATACTTGATGTGGAAATCATGCGTGACCATTACGCGGAAACCTTGCGCGAGTGGCGCCTACGTTTTCGCGCCAATATTGATACTATTCGCAACGAATATGACGATCAGTTTATCCGTATGTGGGAGTTTTATCTTGTCGGTTGTGAATATTTTTTTCGTGTGCAAGAAGGTATGGTATTCCAGTTTCAGCTAGCCCACGATCATACCGCTGTGCCGCTAGCGCGAAACTACATAACCAATCAACAGGAAATTTATAGAGACATATTGTGCAAGACACCTCCTTTTGGAAACAAAAACAGCTAAACGAAATGTCATCCTCAGAATGGGAGTCATTATGTGATGGCTGTGGAAAATGTTGTGTTCTAAAGCTCGAAGATATTGATAGTGGTGACGTTTATTACACCGACGTTGGATGCAAATTACTGAATTGTGAAACGTGTGTATGCACAGATTATAGCAATCGAAAACAGATCGTTCCTGATTGTGTAATTTTGACACCGGACAATCTGGCTGATTTAAAATGGATGCCAAAAAGTTGCGCTTATCGACTGATTTTTGAACAACAAGACCTACCTGAATGGCATCCATTGGTGAGCGGTGATAAAAATAGCACACGCACATCAGGCAATGCGGTTGCGGGGCGTATTTATTCCGAAAAGGACATTCCCGAGAGTGATTTGCCCAACCATATTACCGAATGGTAGGTAGCCTAGCGTGCATGACGCCGACAATATAACGAAAGGAACCTTGATGAGCCGGACCATGTGGATTTTAGCAGCTTTATTGGCGACACTTTCAATTGCAACAATCTGGCATAGTGAATCAGGGCAACCTGATCCAAAATGGACCTTATGCAAAGAATCGCTGTTCATACAGATTTTTACGGGCGCATGCACATTGAAATTTGATGGAAAGCAAACAGCTTCCTAGCTTTGAATTACGCTATGCTGACGCTCCAAAAGCGGCGCGCCATTCAGCATCATCCATTCCCTTGATTTCCTCACGCAATCCTGCACCTGACTTCATGCCACGTAAAACTGCTGGGCGTTCAATCATACGGATACGCCACGCCGCCACATTGGGATAATTTTCGATTTCAACATTTTGGCGAGCATGTGTCCGCGTCCATGGAAAAATTGCTATATCGGCAATCGACAAAGCATCACCCGCAACAAAATCTTTGCCTGCAAGTTGGGTATCAAGCACGCCATAAAGACGGTTCGCTTCGGCACTATAGCGTTTTATGGCATAAGGCAGTTTTTCCTTAGCATAAAAATTAAAATGATGTGCTTGTCCAAGCATAGGGCCAAAACCACCCATCTGCCACATAAGCCATTCCATAACTGTTTTCTGACCATGCGTATCATCTGGCATCAAAGCGCCGGTCTTGATTGCAAGATAATGTAAAATTGCCCCAGACTCAAACAGGCTAACAGGGCCATCGGCACCATCATGATCGACAATAGCTGGTATTCGATTATTTGGAGAAATCGCCAAAAAATCAGGCGCAAATTGTTCGTTATTATTGATGTCTATCATATGAACATTATACGGCAGACCAAGCTCTTCAAGGGCTATTGAAATTTTCTGTCCATTCGGGGTTGGCCAAAAATATAGATCAATCATCAGTTAATTCCTTATCAATTAGGATGGTCTGGAGATCATTTAAAAACACAAAAAATAGAATTCATACATTTATCGACGTAAATGCTAGCATAGGAGAGTCCTAGGCATATATAACGTTAAGATCAATCTACGCCAAAATCTGAATTGTGAGAAAAGCATGTTTTTTACCCCTGGGACACATAAAAACGCTGGCCTGCATTATAATCCGTTAAAAGCGATTGTAGCGCCACGACCAATAGGCTGGATTGCCAGTCGTGGAAACGACAAAAGCCTAAATCTTGCGCCTTATAGTTTTTTTAACGCTGTCGCTGAATTACCACCTATGGTGATGTTTGCGGCTGGATCTAATCCTGATGGATCAGACAAGGATTCATTGCGTAATGTAAAAGAAACGGGCGAATTCACTGTCAATATTGTGGGGGCAGCTCACGGGAATGCGATGAACATCACCTCAGGCAGTTATGCCTATGGCTCAAATGAATTTGAACTGGCCAATCTAGGCATGGTCGATGGTGAAACTATCAATGTGCCACGTGTGGCAAATGCGCCTGCCGCGCTGGAATGCACTCACTGGCAAACAATTGTCTTACCTGCCGATGATGGCGCGCATCCCTGCTCTATGGTTATTGGCCGTGTTACCGGCATTTATATCGACGATGATGTAATCGTCGATGGTAAAATAGACAATACGCTGTTTCAGCCCCTCGCGCGGCTTGGCTATAAAGACTATTCAAAAGTTACAGAATTGTTTGAAATGACCCGCCCGACAACAACAACCTAAGGCTAGCGCAGAACGCAACTCGAAACGATTACCGTGACATAGCCGCGCAAATCTGCCTTGATGTAATTTAGCTTAAGCACCCATTCTTCAGCCGGAATTATGGTCTCAAGAGGTAAAACGCCTTCGATAATTTTCTGACCATTCAAAAAAGCATGTCTGACCCGAACAGGTGATGTGGGATTAAACCAAGGCGTTTCACGTTCTGATTTTTTGCCAGCTTGCCCTTCAACAAACATATTCAGGCCACCACTGAATAGTTCGAGTTTGGATTCAGGTCCTGCATAAAGCGGTGTTGCCACCGCTATGTCATGTCTGGCAACTTCACGGCAGTTAATCGGTTCACCCAGGCTTTTGAGTGACGACATTATTTGTTCAGGGGTAACACCGCGGGCAATTTGTTTGGTAATGATGGACCGCAATTCAGCCTGATTACCTCCGATAAGATCGGAAGTTTTCTTTTTGGCGTTATTTTCGGCAATAACGCGTTCAAGATCCTGAACCTGTGTGGTTAGGGCATCAATGCGTTGGTTGTTTTCATAAATAACTAAATCGGCTTCTGCTTGCAGACTTGTCTGCTCGGCATGTCCCCACAGCCAGCCAACCCATAGCACACCACCGACAACAATAACGCGTGCCAGAAACAGTATCCAGCCTCGCATTTCTTGGCGACGATAACGCTCTTGTGTTTCGAAAAAATCCATAAAGTGCCTTTGGCATAAAAAACAACTGCAAATCAATACAACAATATAGCATAAAGGCCAATATAGCGATGAACATGCGCTTGAAAAATCATTATCCTGTCGGCAAGATATGCTTATGCCCAAAATAAAATCTATTACCCCCCCCTCTCCTGAACCTCGTGCATGGCAACGTATGCTAAGTGGCCGTCATCTTGATATTTTGAATCCCTCACCAATGGATATCGAAGTTGAAGATATTGCTCATGGTCTGGCGCGTGTAAGCCGCTGGAACGGACAGACCAAAGGCAAGCATCTGTTTTCGGTCGCCCAGCATTCCGTCCTTGTTGAACGTCTATTGCGTCACAATGCGCCAAAAATCGAACAGAAATGGCAGCTAGCTGCCTTGCTGCATGATGCGCCGGAATATGTGATTGGTGACATGATTACACCATTCAAATACGCCCTTGGTGGTATTTATCACGATATTGAAGATCGTCTGGAAAAGGCAGTGCATATCCGCTTTGGATTGCCCCCTGTATTGCCTGAACATATTGTGCGGTCAATCAAACGCGCTGACCGCATGGCGGCATGGCTTGAGGCCACACAGCTTGCCGGTTTCAGCCCAGAAGACGCGGCAAAAATCCTGTCAAAGCCACGCGGCATTTTTGACATTAAACTTCGCGCACAGTCAGCCAATGATGCCAGCGCCGCTTTCCTGCATCGCTTTTCAATTTTGGGTGGCCGAACAAAATCAAAATAGCGTTGGCAACGCACCTAAACGCCAGACGCCAGCTTATCCCGTAATACATAAAAATTAACCTGATACTTTGACAGGTCGTGATACTTTGACAGCCGAATTATCACGTTGGCTTTTTCGGGCTTTGCGCGCTTTGGTTATATCCTTGGCTTGCCCAAGCGTCATACAATCTGGACAGACGCATTTACCTGCCAGATCAAATCTTTGCCGCAGATTAGGTAGTTCCATGCACCAGCAATTATCTTTGCCCGGAGGGGCGCCGCAATTAAAGCTTGTGCCACATATGTCGCATATCAGTTTGTCCATGTCCTCCTCCTAGTGTCGCTGACATGATCAATGCCCGTCATGACAGGCTAAAATCCTAAATCCAATTCAGTAATGCTGTCCATATGGTTTTGGGATCTAAATATCAGTCATTCGATCAGCACAGGAATTTTGCCTAGCATGGTCGGTTTTCTTTGCATCATTTCGCAACTGACGTTATCACATAGCGACTTGTCGTCAGCTAGGCACGGCAAGCGATGCGAGCGTGATGGAATGGTAGACATAACGGACTTAAAATCCGTGGGCCTTAGGCCGTGGGGGTTCAAGTCCCCCCGCTCGTACCATGATTTTTTAGCCAAACGATAAGAATAGTCTTTTATCGCTTACCTCTTAAAAGCGCACATCTGACCACACCATTCTAAAGCCTTGAAAGTTCGGCTTACCTGACGACCGCTTTGGTCTTTTGCAACGTCTCAGCATTATTATCGTTATCATGTGGCAAATGCACTAGCTTCAGGTTCAAATCCTTTATCGCCGCGTCTGGCGCAAACATATATTGCATGATGTTAGCAAACGGGAACGGTCTATCCGGCACGGCGCTCAGCCGTAATTGCCCACTATCTCTGATAAATCTATCCAGTGGCGGCGTTAAATCCCTAGCGCTATTTGGCAGAAAACTGCTCAATGCCGATTGCATCATCTTGATAGTCTGATCGCGCGCCACATTATAATCAACATTCTGTTCGAGTGCTGACATCTGAAGCGCGGCGTTAACAGCCCCATAATCGGTAAACATTATTGACATATCATCAAGCGCAACATCCACAAAGTCATCTGGCTCCAGATCATATGCGTCAGACATAAACAGCTTATCATAGCTATCCACTGACATTTGCATACCAAGCTGGGCATCAAGATTACCGATTCCCTTCATTGTGGTGTTCAAGGTGATATCGGTAGATACGACCCCGTTCCTGATTTCATTCACCTGCGTTTGCGTCATATTAAGCGTCAAGTTCTGCTCGCCTGTTGCGGCGATGAATTGGGCAAAAGTCCCTCTATTTTGCAAGGGCGTCAGAATCATATTTTCGACCTTCGAGCCAAGTTTTCTTAAAAAGGGATCACCATTGGCAAGGGCGCCAAATGTGAATGGCATGCTGGTAATACTATCAATCGTCATCGACATGCCGTGAGCCGAATAAGCCATCCCGGTCAGGGTAAATTTTGATGAATCAGTGATCGCGCTCATATGGGCTGAATGGTTTGAAAGATCTGAAAAAACGCCTGGTGCCATATCCTGAATAAACATTGTTTTGATGCTCAACGGCAAATCATCAAAATAAACATTTTTCATCCGCAAAAGTTTAATCACGTGATCTGGTGTTCCGGGCTGTCCGGATGAATCAACCTCCACCTCATCAGCTGTCAACAACCTATGATCATCAATGAAGATCGCAACATCCTGTATCTCGCCATTTAAATTGCGGTTATCAAACGAACCTGATGAAAAGGTTACTTTGACATCATCTTCCAGATAAACCGTTACCTGTGCCTGTGCCGTACCCACCATTGCCCACATGGCCATGCCCCCAAAAAGCGCATATCCAATTTTTTCAACCATAGCCATTATTCGCATCCCAATCTCCAATCAACAGCAAGGCACCATTAAATTTTCACAATGTTAAACAGGTAATTATATCTAAATTATGGCAATTCCCTCTTTTCGATGTTTATTTACAAAATAACTATCTGCCCCCATATCTATAATGAACACCTCACCTTGAAACGCCATTATGGGCATATTTAATGTTCTTTTTCCCCTTATTTGATGACAATCCTACTGGCCGACGCCCGTTTGTATCTTGGACAATACTGATTTTATGTATTTTGGGCTTTTTCTGGCAACTCTCACTGACTGGATCAGCCGCAAACCATAGTCTTTATCAACTTGGCTTTGTCCCAGCTCTTGTTCTCAGCGACGCGACACTGCCGTCTGAAATAGTGCTGGTGCCAGCATGGATGACAATTTTCACATCAATGTTTCTGCATGGGGGATGGATGCATATTGGTGGCAATATGCTGTATCTCTGGATTTTTGGTGACAATGTTGAAGATGCGATGGGACCTGTAAAATTCATCATCTTTTATGCGCTTTGCGGTGTTGCTGCCGCTTTTGCACAGGGTATGATTGACCCCGAATCAACAATACCGATGATTGGTGCCTCTGGCGGCATAGCTGGTGTTCTAGGTGCCTATATCATGTTGCATCCAAAGGCTTCGGTGCGAACCTTTATGTTAATTTTTGTATTTTTCCGTTTTATCAACCTACCAGCATGGCTGGTGCTTGGCGTCTGGATCGCCGGACAATTTGTTGCTGTGCCACAGGCTTTGGCTGGCAATGAAGGTGGCGTTGCCTATATGGCACATATTGGGGGGTTTCTGGCTGGAATGGCGCTTATTCCACTTTTCAAAAATCGCAATATTGCCTTGTTTGACCGTGCCTTACCCCCGCAAAGATGGAGCGGCGAACCAATTTCTTTTGCCACTATCAAAAGCGAAGCAAAGCAACGATATCGCCGCGACCCGCTGGGATCGCGCATTCTCTCAACACCCTCATCTAAACCAACAAAATCTGGTTCAGTGCCGGGTTTCAAACGTCCCTCGGATAAAAAATCGCCTTGGGGCTAAGCACAAATCAGGCCGTATCACCTGGCATCACTATTTGGGCAGTCACACCCATTTCAAAAACCGCGGCGGCAATATCCTCGGCTGCTTTGCCAGCGACAAGCGCATCAAGCCCGCTAACAACAACGGCAGTGCCAAAATTACCTGGTTTGAACCACGGATAACTTCCGACACTGATACCGTCATACTGACTTTGAACGCGCTCCATAATCGTGGCTATATTGCCCTCACCTGAACTACATTGAACTGTTATGCGCGTCATCATCACGCCACCAGGCAATCTTGCACGAAGCCCTTCAAACATGGCTTGTAGTATGGAGGGCACCCCGGGAAGCACATGAACATTATGCAGAATGAACCCGGGGGCTGCGCTTAGTGGGTTATCGATCAGATCAGCATCTAATGGAATATCTGCCATTTTCTGACGTGCCGCATTAAACTCCAGATCGGTATTGGCATAATGCTTAAGCAAGACCGCTTCCGCATCCGGATGCCGTATCACAGGCTTATCAAACGCAGCCGCAATCGCTTCGGTGGTAATATCATCATGCGTTGGACCAATACCACCACTTGTAAAAACCAGATCATACTCAGATGACAGCTTTTGCACTGTAGTGATTATGGTGTCACGAATATCGGGAATAACGCGCGCTTCGCATAAATCAATGCCTTGTGCAAATAGCTGCTCGGCTAACCACCCGATATTTTTATCTTTGGTACGACCAGAAAGAATTTCATCACCAATAACGATAATAGCGGCGGTTGGATTTGACATTTTATTTTCCAGACTAAAACACAAAAGAAGACGGCAAAATTATCTGAACGTCTTTATACATACTTTAGGCTAAAATGCAGACGCAAAAAACCATCACTTCGCCTTACCATGGCTTTACATGCAAACCCTATTTCAGACTTGGCATTGTGGCAAAACGGGTTTAATAGCAACAAAAGCTCTATAAAACTGCTGTGATAATCAGGAGACATGAAATAATGCGCACCGAAACGGTAATTCAGCATGGCAAAGACGGCTTTGCCAAAATGCGTGACGCTGGCCGTTTAGCCGCAAGCGTACTCGATATGATTACCCCACATGTAATTGCTGGCATTACCACTGGCGAACTCGATAAAATCTGCCACGAATATATCGTCGCAAATAACGCTGTCCCCGCCCCTCTCAATTACAAAGGCTTTCCCAAAGCCACCTGTATTTCGTTGAACCATGTTGTTTGTCATGGCATCCCCGGCGACAAAAAACTCATTGACGGGGATATTCTGAATATTGACATCACCGTTATTCTGGATGGCTGGTATGGTGATACCTCGCGTATGTTTTATGTTGGCACCCCTTCTGTAAAAGCCAAGCGCCTGACAGAAGTCACCTATGAATGCCTGATGCGCGGGATTGAGGCGGCACGGCCAGGCAATACGCTTGGCGACATTGGTCATGCTATCCAATCATATGCCGAAGGGTTACGCTTTTCTGTGGTGCGCGATTTTACTGGTCATGGACTTGGCCAGGTTTTTCACACATCACCCACTGTTTTGCATTATGGCGATCCAAAGACGGGCATGACATTGATGCCTGGTATGATTTTTACAATCGAACCAATGATTAACGCTGGCAAACATGATACCAAAATTCTGAATGATGGATGGACAGCTGTCACGCGTGACAAAAGTCTATCGGCACAATTCGAACATTCGATTGGCATTACCGAAGATGAACCGGAAATCTTCACTTTATCGCCAGCTGGCTTTTCATTACCGCCTTACAATGGCTAAAATAACTAATGACTAGATTAACGGTTTTTTAGTTCTTTTGTATTATGCCTATGTATATGGGCACAACAGACTCACATGACGCGGAAAACAGAAAACCGCACCAACGCATCGACAAAGACCTTGGCAAGGCGGGTCACCGCAAACGCATGCGTGCGCGCATTCTTGATAAGGGCGCTGACAGTTTGACTGAACTCGAATTGCTCGAGGTTATGTTATATGCAGGCAATGCCCGTCGAGACACTAAGCCACTGGCAAAAAATTTAATCAAAAAATTTAAATCATTATCTGGCGTTCTGCGTGCCGAAACCCATGCATTGCGAACGGTTGATGACATGGGAGATGCCTATATCGCAACAATCAAACTGTTCGAAGCTGTTGGTATGCATGTGGCGCATTCTCGGATTAAAGATCAGCCCATTTTAACCAACTGGGTTCAGGTACAGGAATATTGTATCAACCGGTTAGCGCATCAGCCAATTGAACATTTCGTTATATTATGCCTTGATAATCAAAATCGGTTGATCGCCGAGGAAACGCTTTCAAAAGGCACCGTTGACCAAACCTCCGTCTATGTTCGCGAGGTGGTCAATGTTGCGTTAAAACATCACGCGCAATCAACAATAATGCTGCATAATCATCCAAGCGGTGAAGCCGAGCCATCACCCGCAGATATTGAAATGACTGCGGCCATTCAAGACGCGCTCAACATTATGTCTATTACCTTGCACGATCACTTGATCGTCGCAGGAAAGCAATGTGTCAGCTTGAAAAACCTTGGGTATCTGTGACCTATGTAACCACGTAAATTCAACTTACTGCCCACTGGTAATATCGTCGATTTTCTTTTTCGCCTTCCGCGTCATCTCACCTGCATTGCGACTTGCTTTCAACAAGCTAGGTCGCGCACTGTCCAGCGCCTTATGTGCCACTTCACCTGCTTTTTTCTGCACCGCAGGATTCCGCGCGGCTGTCATCAATGCACCTAAAATCAACCTTTTTATCAGCATCTTGTGTTTCCCTACCAATATTAACCACAAATTGTGGTTCTTGGCTGGCTTTTCCAGATATCAAATGTTACAACCACACTTCCTACAACGCAAAGGATTTTAGACGAATGATTCCGCGGTATTCCCGACCGGAGATGACCTCCATATGGTCAGAGCAGAGTAAGTTCCAAATTTGGTTTGAAATAGAAGCTCACGCATGTGATGCGCAAGCGCAATTAGGGGTTATACCCGCCGCCGCCGCCGCCGCTGTCTGGAAGCGTGGCAAATTCGATATTGATCGCATCAATGAAATCGAACGTGAAACCAAACATGATGTTATCGCATTTCTGACAAATCTTGCCGAATATGTTGGTGACGAAGCGCGGTTTGTGCATCAGGGCATGACGTCATCTGACGTGCTTGACACGACACTTGCAGTGCAAATGACGCGGGCTTCCGATCTTATGCTTTCTGGCATCGACCGCCTGCTGATAGCGCTGGATAAGCGTGCCAAGGAACATAAATATACCCCAACAATTGGGCGTAGCCATGGTATTCACGCCGAACCAACGACCTTTGGCCTGAAGCTGGCAACATTCTATGCTGAATTTAAACGCTGTCGCAAACGCTTGGAACAGGCACGCGAGGAAATAGCGACCTGTGCTATTTCGGGCGCGGTTGGCACCTTTGCCCATATCGACCCATCTGTTGAGCAACATGTTGCCGATAAAATGGGGTTACATGTAGAGCCTGTCTCAACGCAGGTCATTCCCCGTGACCGACACGCCATGTTCTTTGCGGTGCTTGGTGTTATTGCCAGTTCTGTTGAACGGCTAGCTACCGAAATCCGCCATATGCAAAGAACCGAAGTGCGCGAAGCCGAAGAATTTTTCTCGGCTGGCCAAAAAGGGTCATCGGCGATGCCGCATAAACGCAATCCGGTGTTGACTGAAAACTTGACTGGCATTGCCCGAATCGTGCGGGCAGCCGTAACCCCTGCGCTTGAAAATGTTGCGCTTTGGCATGAACGGGATATTTCACATTCATCCGTCGAACGTGTATTTGCTCCCGATGCAACTGTGGCGCTTGATTTTGCCTTGCACCGCCTTTCAGGCGTAATAGAGAACCTTTTGGTTTATCCTGAGAATATGCAGGCCAATCTCGATCAGCTAGGTGGGCTTGTCCATTCACAACAAGTTCTTCTTGCCCTCACTCAAAAAGGCGCAAGCCGCGAAGATGCCTATACGATGGTGCAACGTAATGCGATGCAAATCTGGGCTGATGGTGGCAGCTATCTGGACAAACTGAAAGCCGATGATGAGGTCGCAAAATTTCTATCGTCTGATGACCTTGAAGCTTTATTCGATCTTGACCAGCATTTTCAGCATGTTGACACTATTTTCGACCGCGTGTTCACCTAAGGAATAGCCATGACAAACGCCCCATCAAACACGCGTAAAATGCTTTATGAAGGCAAAGCAAAGGTCATCTTTGAAGGGCCTGATGATGGCACCTTGATTCAATATTTCAAGGATGATGCCACCGCCTATAACGCCCAGAAAAAGGACGTTATCAAAGGCAAAGGCATTTTAAATAATTATATCAGTGAACATATCATGCAGGCCGTTGGTGCAATGGGTATTCCAACGCATTTTCTGGCGCGGATCAATAATCGGGAACAGCTCATAAGGCAGTTGGAAATTGTCCCTATTGAAGTGATTGTTCGTAATGTAGCGGCTGGATCAATTTGTAAGCGCCTTGGCCTTGAAGAAGGTGAAGAGCTTCCACAGACATTGATTGAATTCTGTCTAAAAGATGACGCCCTTGGTGATCCGGTCATTGCACCTGAACATATTTTTACCTTTGGCTGGGCAACGCCCGAAGAACTGGAAACAATCTGCGAAGATACCTTGCGCATTAATGATTTTCTGTCCGGTATGTTTCATGCGATTGGTGTAAGGCTGATCGATTTTAAACTGGAATTTGGCCGTATCGAAATTGACGGTGACATCGAAATCATTCTGGCTGACGAGATCAGCCCCGATAATTGCCGCCTGTGGGACATACACACCCATGAAAAAATGGATAAAGACCGGTTCCGCCGTGACCTTGGCGGCTTGATCGAAGCGTATCAGGAAATAGCAAACCGTCTTAATGTCAGCATACCCGATATCAGCAAAATTGACTCATAAACCATAACAATATTCGACCCAACCAAATCAATCACAATCAAAGGCAGATAGATGCAAGTCGTTGTAAATATATCGCTAAAAGAAGGGGTTCTTGACCCGCAAGGCCGCGCCATTGAACATTCTCTTCGCGGACTGGGCTTTCAGGAAGTTAGTGAAGTGCGCGTTGGCAAACAGATAACGCTTGATATTGACGAAGCTGATCCTGCACGGCTTCACCAGCGTGTGGCACGCATGTGCGAAACATTGCTGTCAAACACCGTTATCGAAGACTACGTCATTGAAATCGTGGAACAGGAATAGGCCGTAGCATGAGCATGTCAGCAATGCGCGTTGTAATCGCCGTTTTCCCCGGATCAAATTGTGACCGCGATATGATGGTCGCCATGGAACAGTTGACAGGTCGCCGTCCGCAGCTTGTCTGGCACAAGGAAACCACCTTGGATCCGGTTGATTTGATTATCATTCCGGGCGGATTTTCATTCGGTGATTATCTACGTTGTGGTGCTTTGGCTGGCCGGTCACCTGTGATGGACGCGGTGATGGATCATGCCGCACGTGGCGGCGCTGTCCTTGGCGTTTGTAATGGCTTTCAGGTACTGACTGAAACTGGCATGTTGCCCGGCGTTTTACTGCGCAATGCAGGTCTGAACTATGTATGTCGTGACACACGCATAAAGGTTGGCGACACCATCGCATCCCCATTCACCAGCGGTCTGGCCGTTGGTACCGAACTCACCATTCCCGTTGCCCATAATGAGGGCAACTATTTTGCTAGCGACGACGATCTAAACCGGCTCGAAGATAATGGCCAGATAGCCTTCACCTATGTTGAAAGCGATATTCACGGTCCTGCAAATCCGAATGGCGCGGCCAAAGACATTGCGGGTATCGTTTCGCCCAATGGTCGCGTTATGGGCATGATGCCGCATCCTGAGCGTGCCATGACCCCTAGCATAGGCGGCGGTGATGGTGCGTTACTATTATCAACATGTCTGGAGGCACTGGCATCATGAATATGGACACTGACATGATGACCTTTGAACATGCCGCCTCTATGGGGCTATCCGAGGATGAATGGCAACTCATCACGAAACGGCTTGGACGCGTTCCAAACCTATGCGAGTTGGGTATTTTTTCGGCGATGTGGTCAGAACATTGTTCGTATAAATCGTCTAAACGCTGGCTCAAAACCTTACCTGTTGATGGCGCGCATGTTATAGAAGGGCCTGGTGAAAATGCGGGCGTTGTCGCCATAGGTGACGGGCTGGCGGCGGTCTTTAAAATCGAAAGCCATAATCATCCATCCTTTATCGAACCCTACCAAGGCGCGGCAACGGGTGTTGGCGGCATTTTGCGTGATGTCTTTACCATGGGCGCACGCCCTGTTGCCTTGCTGAACGCGCTACGCTTTGGCGCGGCTGACCATGAAAAAACCCGTCATTTACTAAGCGGTGTGGTTTCGGGCATTGGCGGCTATGGCAATTGCATAGGCATTCCAACTGTGGGTGGCGAGGTTAATTTCGACCCATCCTATAATGGCAATATTCTGGTAAATGCAATGGCTGTTGGCCTTGCCAATAGCGACCGTATTTTCAGATCAGCCGCAACGGGAGCTGGCAATCCGGTTATTTATGTTGGCGCGAAAACAGGCCGTGATGGCATTCATGGCGCAACCATGGCATCAACCGAATTTTCCGATGAGACCGAATCCAAACGTCCCACGGTTCAGGTTGGTGATCCGTTCACTGGCAAATTGCTGATGGAAGCCTGTCTGGAACTAATGGCGTCTGATTCTGTACTTTCCATTCAAGATATGGGCGCCGCTGGCCTGACCTCATCTTCGGTCGAAATGGCGTCAAAAGGTGGCCTTGGTATGGAAATCGACCTTGATCTGGTGCCTGCCCGAGAAGAACAGATGAGCGCCTATGAACTGATGTTGTCCGAATCTCAGGAACGCATGCTGATGGTGCTAAAACCTGATGCAACAGATGTGGCGCGTGCTATTTTTGATAAATGGGATCTCGATTTCATGCCCATTGGTCAGGTTACTGACACTGGGCGTCTTATCCTGTTGAAAGATGGTGGCACCGCTTGTGACATTCCTATTGCCCCCTTGGTTGACGATGCCCCTGAATATGATCGCCCACAGGCTGATGTGCCATCCCGTCCGGTTATCAAAACCGCCGATATTGCAGAAACAGGTCCTATCAGTGATGTTCTGCGAAAACTTATGGGAACAAGCGATCTAGCCAGCCGACGTTGGATTTACGAACAATATGACAGTCAGGTAATGGCCGACACGATCGCTGGTCCCGGCGGTGATGCAGGCCTTATCCGCGTTCATGGCACTGACCGTGGCCTAGCTATGACTACGGATTGCACACCTCGCTATGTTGAGGCTGACCCGAAAACAGGCGGCGCACAAGCTGTTGCCGAAGCCTATCGAAACATCACCTCGGTTGGGGCAACACCACTTGCCATTACCAATAATCTGAATTTTGGCAATCCTGAAAAACCGGAAATCATGGCACAACTGGCACAGTCGGTTGTCGGTATGGGCGAAGCCGCAA
>NZ_CAXBVX010000020.1:0-24226 GCF_963979125.1 uncultured Candidatus Puniceispirillum sp. | reverse complement strand
CACGCCGCAGCAAAGTCAGAATCAACGCGGCGCATCCGGTATAGAGATGCACGCGATTTATCTACAAGTCGGGCGGCAGCACTGACATTTCCCGTTACCCGCAAGGAATCAAGAAAGGCTTGTCGCCATGCGCAATCATCATAGGTCACTTTCGAGATGAACCTGGCTACCTGTGTCAATGAGGGATAAAATTATTGTCAGTGTATAATAGGATTTATCCTATTTTGTGTCATTTGTCAAGCGTGATTTTATCATCGCAATATATCTCTGATTGAGTTGATCACATGCCGATGAGGGTTCATCCCTTGCCCTGCGTCACATTTAGTTGTGCCAATGCTTTTTTATAATCGCGGTTAAGGCTAGACCGGCTTTTACCAAATCGCCCTACCAGACTACGCCACGGGATATTATTGGCACGCGCCCAAACCAACTGGCGCGCGTCATGATCCAGATGCCATAGCAAAGCCAGCATAGAATCCATCGAATCGATTGCTTTTGCACTTGGCCTAACACGCGATGTAACCCTTGTTTTGCCATATAAAATTGCTGATTCGCGAATCATGTCTGGCCACGCACTCCTGATTCCATTCGGTATGACCAGCTGATCCCGTGGCAATGCCCGCAAGGTCATAGCCGCGGCCAGCATACGTTTTGCCAAAAGCGCTTCAGATGGTGTCAGTGCCAGACTTTTCTCCTGCCCTGTATTTGTTATGTTGCTGATGGGCGCCAATTTTCGTGAATGTATCATGTCATTTTCCTATCTAATTTAGGGTGGATAAGGGTCACAGGAAACAGTCTTGCAAATTACGTCAAACATGATAGGATATTTCCTATAAAATTAAAATAGGCTAAAAGGGTTATTCCTATGGATAGGGCTACATCCAAAACCGCACCAGCGGGCGACCGCGGCAAAAACACAGATATAGACATCAAGAATGACAGCGCTCGAAACGCGTTACGTACCGCTTTGATGAACCAGACGCCGCCAGTGACATTGAAACAAGCATCGCGTGCGATTGGCCGTAACGACGCTTATCTACATCAATATTTATATCGCGGCTCACCTCGACATTTGCCTGAATCCATCCGCTATCAGCTTGCCGACATGCTCACCGTTGATCAGGCGACACTCGCGCATCATCCGGATAATTTCCGTGCGCCCCAACATCATGCGCCCTTTGTTACCCAAACCATGTCGTCAGTACCATTTCTTGACATCCATGCCAGCGCAGGTGGCGGCATGCTTATCGATACGGCCACAGCGGTGCTGGCCTTTCCGCGTCCATGGCTTCGCAAAATCTCGCCTAGCAAGACTGAAGCTTTAAAACTTATCACGATTTCGGGCGATTCAATGGCGCCAGTTCTGGAACATGGCGATACGGTGATGCTAGACATTGATCAAACACGCCCCTCACCTCCGGGTATTTTCATTTTGCATGATGGGCTTGGTCTTGTTGCAAAGCGGATAGAGCTTGTTCCCAGCACCAATCCCCAGCTTCTGCGAATCTGCTCGGAAAATCCGGCCTATACAAATTACCAACGAACAATTGACGAGGTACAGATCATTGGTCGTGTGGTATGGTTCGCGCGCAACTTATAGACACCCGATCATTAAAGCCAACACAGGTATAAAACTTATGCGACGAGCAAAGCGAAATGATGGCCATCTTCCCCGCAACGCGCGCCCCCTTGAGGTTGAAATCATGCATATTGGTGGCCGCGGTGACGGTATTGGCACCGCCAGCTATACGCATAAATACGAAACCAAAGAATATACTGTTTTCGTGCCAGCCAGTTTGCCTGGTGAAATTGTGCGTGCCCAGCCGCTTAGCATAAATGCACAAGGTATCAAGGCGCGTATTTTAGAACTACAGCGCCAAAGTGATGACCGCCAGACACCAGGATGCAACAGCTTTCCTGCCTGCGGTGGCTGTAATTTTCAGCACTGGTCACGCCCTGCGATTGCCAGTTGGAAACAAGACCTTGTTGCTCATTTCATGTCACGCCATGACCTCAGCCCGGATGACATGCGCCCCATGCAAAGCTCGCCTCCTGCCAGCCGTCGCCGCGCCACCTTTCAGATTAAACGACTTCAGGATTCAGCCATTGTTGGCTTTCATGAACGCAACAGTCATCATATTGTTGCACCCGATGGCTGTGTGATTCTGGAACCTGCACTTGTTGATCTGCAATCAGCATTACATGATTTTGCCAGCCAGCATCTTGACGCTGGCACGGTGCTGACAGCGCATGCCAATCTGCTGGATAATGGTATATGTGTTTTGCTATCGGGACTTGCTAAATGGCCATCATCCCTTTTGGCCGCGCTGACTGACTGGGCTGGCACGCCTCGTTTTGCGGGCGCCCCCTTGGCGCGTTTGTCGGTTGGTGATGGACATACGCCGATGCTGTTATTTGCGCCAACACCTGCTGAAATTAGATTTGGCGACATATGTATTGATCCGCCTGCTGGTGCTTTTCTTCAGGCAACGCGGCATGGCGAAGCCAGCCTGCAAGCGGCTGTGGCCGAGATCACGACCGGCGCATCACGCGTGATCGATCTATTTGCTGGTTGCGGCACCTTGAGCGTGCCTCTGGTCAGCCACCTGACACATTTACTTGCTGTTGAACAGGATGGCGACAGTCTGGCTACCCTAAAAGCAGGTGCAAACAAAGCAAAGCTTGGCGCACGTGTCAAAACCATGCAACGCGACTTGATGAATGCACCAATTCAGCCGGTTGATCTTGATACATTCGATGCTGCCATCATTGATCCCCCGCGCAATGGTGCCGCCGCCCAATGTGCCGAGCTTGCCCTGTCACAAATTCCGGTTATTGCAATGGTGTCATGTAATCCAGCAACCTTTGCCAGAGACGCTGAAAAGCTTACCTATAGCGGCTATCGGCTTGACTGGATGCAGGTTATCGATCAATTTCTATTCAGCAATCACCTTGAAATTGTCGCGCGCTTCAGCAAAATCAAAACATGACATAATAAATGACATAGGCATAAAGTGAAAAAACGTTCGGTTACCATCAATGGGCATCGCACCAGCATTTCGCTGGAGGATCCGTTTTGGAACAGCCTGAATGATATTGCTACCCAAAGAGATCAATCGCTGGCCAGCCTTATCTCCGAAATTGACAAACATCGCGATGGCGGTTTGTCCTCGGCATTGCGATTATTTGTTTTTGCCGAACTTACACAAAATGGTAACGCGTAAAGGATATTCAGCCATGCGCCAGATAGCTAATCTCTTGCAAAGCGGATATAGACAGCAACGCCGACATTCTATAGGCATAATCTATACCCAATTATAAACATCAATGAGCACGCCATAACATTCTATATGTAAAAGGATAAATAGATGCATATCGCTATTCTGGAAACGGGTCGCACCAACAAAAAAATGCCTGCCCATTTTATTAATTATCCGGATATGTTTGGCACCCTTTTTGGTGATTATGCCACCGAACGCGGAATCCATTTTTCAATCGTTCCCGTCATTGAAGATGTGTTTCCGGGCGATGTGCATGATTATGATGGCTATCTTGTCACTGGTTCGGCATTTGGCGTTTATGATGACGCGCCCTTTATCCCGAAACTGATGGACTTCCTGCGGGACATTTACAAAGCGCGTATTCCGCTTGCTGGCGTCTGCTTTGGCCACCAGATCATTGCGCATGCACTTGGCGGACATGCCCAAAAATGGCCTGAAGGGTGGGGACTTGGCATTCGTCCGGTACAATTGCTTGCCCCCTGCCCTTGGATGGCAGACGGTGACGCCAAAGCCACGTCGAATGACAATATTGATTTGATTCATATCCACCAAGATCAGGTCACAAGCCTGCCTGAGAACGCTGTACTTGTTGGTACCTCTGATTTCTGCAAAAACGCTATGTTTGCGATCGACAATATTGTGTTTTCAATGCAGGGGCATCCTGAATTCACCAATGAATATGCCGCGGCATTGATCGATCTGAAGCGCGATGTGATTGATACTGAATGCATTGAAGACGCCCATGCAACACTGAAAAAAACGCATCAAGGTGAACAGATAGGGCGCTGGATCATGAATTTCTTTGCCCAGCATGCCAAAGCGGCCTGACCAGACCACGGCAAATCAAATCAGACTAAGCCAAACCAGCATAGTAACAGGACAACATCATGACGCTTGTGATTGGACTTGATACCGGCGGCACCTTCACTGACGCGGCTTTGCTTGATGCCAAAGCAGGTATTGTGCTGGCGACTGGCAAATCACTAACCACACGTGAAGACCTGTCAATCGGCCTTGGCGGTGCGATTTCAAAAATACTTGATGCCTATGATGGTGATCGACGCGATATTGGCCTTGTTTCGCTTTCGACAACATTGGCCACCAACGCCGTTGTCGAAGGTGTTGGCGGGCGTGTCTGCCTGATTATGATCGGGTTTGATGAGGCCGCACTTGAACGGGCTGACCTTGCCCGCGCACTTGGCCAAGACCCTGTCTATTTTATCAATGGGGGACATAGGGCGGATGGTGGCCAGCAAGCCCCGCTGGACAAGGACGCACTAACCACCGCCATTACCAGCATTGGCAATGATGTCTCCGCTTTTGCTGTTGCCAGTCATTTTGCCACCCGTAACCCGGGGCATGAAACCGAAGCAAGACGCCTGATCCGCGACCTGACAGGCCGTCCAGTTACCTGTAGCCATGAATTATCATCATCTCTTGGCGGGCCACGTCGGGCATTAACCGCCATTTTAAACGCGCGCCTAATTAATCTGCTTGAACAGTTAATCTCTGCGACCGAAACAATCATGACTTCACATGGGCTTGACTGTCCGCTTATGGTCGTCAAGGGGGACGGGTCACTTTTGCATTCAGATTTCGCACGCACGCGTCCGGTCGAAACAGTCTTATCCGGTCCCGCAGCCAGCCTCTCCGGCGCGGCATTTCTGGCAGGCACCAAAACGGCATTGATCGCTGATATTGGTGGCACCACAACGGATGTGGCCTTTTTGCAAAATGGCGCGCCACGCCTGAAACCTGACGGTGCCTTTGTTGGCGGCTGGCAGACCATGGTAGAAGCAGCTGAGATTCGCACCTGCGGCCTTGGTGGTGACAGCGAGGTGCTACCTATTTCACGTGGACGCAGCACAGGCATTACGCTTGGCCCACGCCGCGCTATTCCTTTGTCGATTCTGGCGCAAAGCTGGCCGGAAGTGAAAACGCATCTTCAAGCACAGCTTGACCTCATTGTTCCAATGCCAACCGACGCACGTTTTGTTATTCCGGTTATGCCAGATGGCATCCCCTCATGGCTGACACGATCCGAAGCGCGCCTTGCGCAAAAGGCGCTTGAAACTGGACCCTCGGCAGTTGCTGATCTGGCAGCGACACAACTGGCTCTTGGTGCTGTTGACCGTTTGGTCAGCCGCGGCTTGCTAGCGCTGGCATCCTTCACCCCGACCGACGCTGCTCATGTGACAGGTGCCTTTACTGATTTTGATGCCGAGGCCGCACGCCTAGGCGCGGCACTTATGGCACGCCAGAAAAATGGCTTTGGCGAACCAATTGCTGACAATAAAATGCATATTGCACGCATGACATTGGCCGAGCTTCACCGCAAATCGGCATTGGCGCTCACTGACGCTGCCTTTGCGCATGATGGTGCTGGTGAAAATATTGCCACCAGCAACGCCTTGCTGTCTGACATCTACACGCCACACCATGACAGACAGAATAGAGACGAAGACCAAGCCAGCTTTGCGGCTGACAATCAGCCCAAAAAACTTGTGTCGGTCTCAATGCAACTTGATACCAGCCTGATCGCGCTTGGCGCGTCTGCTGGCACGCATTACCCACATATTGCCCGTCTGATGAATCTTGATCTGACAGTGCCCAACCATGCTGATGTTGCTGGTGCTGTTGGGGCGGCGGCGGGATCGGTGCGCCAGCGTGTGATGATTTCGGTAACCCAGCCAAACGAAGGCAAATTCCGGGTGCATCTTCCTGACGGGCCTGTTGATCTGGGGCATATGGAAGACGCGCTGACAAAGGCACGTGATGCGGCGCATCAACTGGCATCCGACCGTGCCAAAAATGCTGGGGCATCACAGATCGATGTAACACTTACCGAAGATGTCAAACTGGTACCACTAAGCGCAGACAAGGATTTATTTATCGAAGCGCTGATCTATGCAACCGCCAAAGGCCGCGCCGCCTAAACTAAAAACTGACAATATCCGATCATGTCGGCAAACCGGTAAATAACAGGCTGGCACCCAGAACCAGCAATGTCACCCCCGCCAGACATTCCAGCCCATTACGAATACGCGCCTGTTTGACCCGTGTAACCAGATAGACTGCCAGCGCGGCATAGCCAGCCAGAATGGGCAATTCAACCAGCAATGATACCACGCACAAAGCGGCAAATTGCAAAAACACTGGCCCAGCTGGATCGACAAATTGCGGAATGATAGCCAGAAAAATTATGATGTTTTTGGGACTTGATGCCTGCACCAAAACAGCTGCCATAAAATCGCTTCTGAATGAGGTGGATGCGACCGGAACAACCGCAACAGCATCCATATCTTGCGACACTCTGCTTGCCCGCCAGACATCATAAAGCCCACGCCCACCAAGATAGGCAAGATAGGCCGCGCCACTAACCTTGATCGCCATAAACAGCCAAGGCGCAGCCACAATCGCCGCACCAACACCCAATGCCGATAACAGAAAAAACACGGCATTGACCGACATGATACCTGCCGTTACTGCCATACCAGCTCCAAAGCGACCGCCCAGCGATTTTGAAATCACCAGAAAAACCGCCGGACCTGGGGCAAGTGACAGAAAAAACTCAGTAATGGCAAATAGGGTTAGCGCATGTGCATAATCAAAAACCATACTAGCGAGCATAAATATCCGTTCCAAAAAAACAAGTATCCGTTCCCAACAAACAAGTATCTGACATTAACGTCTGGTTAACCTTCCCCTGCTAGACTTATGCTTGATACGGCCATTGCGCGAAATGAAAAGGACATGACGAACGCACCCTCAATTCTGGTTTTTTCTGGATCAACACGGCAAGGAAGCTTTACCAGACAGCTAGCACATGTTGCGGCCAACAGGATTGATATATGTGGTGGCAAAGCCAGCTTTATTGACATGGCTGATTACGAAGCCCCGCTTTATCATCAAGATACCGAAACCGACGATGGTTTTCCCGACACTGTTATCAACTTTCGTGCGCTTTTGCGTAATCATGATGGCATGATGATAGCGACACCCGAATATAACGGCTTCGTGCCGCCATTATTGGTCAATATGTTCAGTTGGGCATCGCGCCCCTATCAGGATGAATCAGCCAACGCCCTGTTTCATGGCATGCCTGTGGGTTTAATGGCCGCAAGCCCCGGCGGCCTTGGTGGTGTGCGTGTGATTCCACGCCTGCGCGATTATATGGCTGAACTTGGTACTGTTGCGGTGCCGGGGTTTGTAACCTTGCCACATGCCGCCAATGCTTTTGACGAAACCGGTATCTTGCAGAATGATGCAACATTGGAACGTCTTGATGCTCTGGCGCGTCGTCTCATATCCGCCTGTCAGCCTGACTAGACCTTTAGCCAGAATGACAAGCCCGATCACAGATTTTAAAACAAACGCTCTTGCATGGTTTTGCACATCGCATCAAATCGTTTTATATCGCTGTACCGTTTCTTTGTGCTTCTGATGGCTCCAACAGGCTTATATTCTCGCACTTCGTGATCTTTCCATTCGATCTCTAACCGCCCATTAAAGCGATTCAGGCTCAAAGACATATCTTTGACAATTTCGCGGGTTGGCGTCATCGGGCGGCCATCAACCAGCGCCTCGACCAAGCCGCCAGATTCGCTTCGCGCGTTCAACAGTAATTCATCATCACTGGCAACGATATTGACCGAACGCATAATGCCGTTTTCCATAGTTTCTTCAGGTTGCAAATCCAGCGACGGCAACCGCACATCACGTTCAAAGGGCTGTAATTTTATCCGGCTAAACACACCCCCGCTTCCATCAATCGATAGATAGAACGTCCCGGTAAATTCATCTTCAACAGGGATGCTTTTATTCAGCGCGGTAGCAATCGTAAAGGCTTCCTGCGCTATATTATTATTGCCATCATAATAGCCGGCGCCAATACTGGCACTGGCACTGGCATTGGCACTGGTGCCCTCGGTGCGCGAACGCGGGCCCGAAACCCCTGTAATGGTTTTAAAACTACCATCGCATACCAGAAATACCGTCGCCGCATGGGCATCAATGACTGGTAGCACCAGACCCGTTGCCATAATACTGGTCGCCAAACCAGCCATAAAACATGTTCGGTTTAATTTGTCCTTCACATAGCCCTGCGTCTGCACGATTGCCCGATTAAAACTCTGTTTCATCATCATCCCCTAGCGTCACCATTCTGTGTGGAACTGGGCATAATAATGATATTAAGAATTTGCACCTATATGCTAATTAAGTAAAAGCGCATGTTAAGTATCGACCTGCATCATCTAAAGACCATTGCCCTTATACGTGCAAATAAGGCATAGTCACTGCAAGCCGCATTAGGCGCTGGCGTATCACCCACGCCGCAACCGAAGCGACGCATCATTGTACTCATAACCTTAAAGAGAATTTACCGTGTCTGAAACATCTTTGCCGCATGCGTCTTCCGATTTACTGTCCTCATTTCCCCGTGTCAGCCTGTGTCACCAGCCAACCGCACTGGAATTTATGCCGCGCGTAACGGCAACGCTGGGCGGACCAAAACTATGGGTCAAGCGTGATGATTGCACGGGTCTAGCAACAGGCGGCAACAAGACACGCAAACTCGAATTTCTGATCGCCGCCGCTATCGAGGCAGGTGCTGACATAGTGGTAACGCAAGGTGCCGTCCAGTCAAATCATGTCCGCCAGACTGCCGCCGCAGCTTGTAAATTCGGGCTGGATTGCCATGCCTTGCTTGAACGGCGGGTGCCCGACCGGGCTGATTCATACGAACAGACAGGCAATGTGCTGTTTGACAATCTGTTTGGCGCCACTATCGAATATCGTCCAAGCGGGCTGGATATGAATGCTGAGGCCATTGCCGTAACCGAAAAATTATCTGCATCGGGGCGCAAGGCTTATTTCATTCCGGGGGGTGGTTCAAATGAAATTGGCGCGCTTGGCTATGTGTCATGTGCTGCAGAAATTCTACAACAATCAGCCGATCAAGGCCTTGATCTTGGCTGGATTGTCATGGCCACCGGCAGTGCCGGAACGCAGGCAGGCCTTGTTGCGGGTATTCATGCGCTTGGTGCAGATGTGCCGGTCATGGGCGTCAGTGTCCGCCAGCCACATGATATTCAGGTGAAAAACGTGCATGGGTTGGCGGTCAAAACCGCCGCCACTTTGACCGATGCGCCTTTGCCCGTGGAAAAAGTCATTGTCGATGATGGCTATGTCGGGGCGGGCTATGGCTTGCCAACCGAAGGCACGCTTGCCGCGATTCAGTTTTTCGCCCGTCAGGAAGGTCTGCTGTTCGATCCGGTCTATTCGGGCAAAGGTCTGGATGGTCTGATCAATATGGTCAAACAGGGCTTTTTTGATAACACAAAGGATGTCGTGTTCCTGCATACAGGTGGCGCAGCGGCCTTGTTCGCCTATGAAGCACAGCTGGCGGCGACGGAGTAATCCCCCGCCTACAGCCACATCTGATCGATCAACTGAAATGTGCCGGCTTTAGTGCCACTTAAGCGTGAATGCCGTCATCAACTCAAGGCAGTTAAAGACACCAAAATAACTAGGGAAATTAGTTAATCGTGGCTAAGGTGATTGCGATCTTATCAATCGTAAAGCCATAAGAGTGCGGATCCATGATTGAAACCATCGCAGGCTACTGGCCAGGTCTGATGACCATATATATTGCCAGCTTTCTGGGCTTTGTCAGCCCGGGGCCCAATTTTGTTGTCATCACGGCGCATGCGGTAAAGAACCGCCGCGCAGGCGTGGCCACAGCCCTAGGCGTTAGCTTTGGCACCGCTATCTGGGTGATGCTGACATCAACAGGCATGATGACCTTGCTTAACGCTTATGAGGAAACCACCTTGATGGTTGGCTTGGTTGGCGGTTCCTATCTATGCTGGCTAGGGGTGAAATCATTGCGCGCGGCGCTAAGCGGCACAAAATTTTCAGATGAATTCAACAAGCCATCCAGTTCGGAAACATCCTTTTTGCGCGCGATCCTGACAGGCCTGTTTATTCAGATGAGCAACCCGAAAGCCGCCTTATTCTGGATTGCATTGTCGTCATTGGCCATCAAGCCACACACCCCATCGATCGTCATTATTACCATGATCATTGGCTGTTTTGCGATCTCGCTATCGTGGCATATGGTGCTGGCGCTGGTATTTTCTACGGGTTCAATACGTCAGACCTATATCAGCTTCAAATCAGTAATTTCGGCCATTTTCGGTACGTTATTCATCGGCTTTGGCCTGAAAGTTATACATTCGGTGATAGCTGGGAAATAACGCCTTATGAAAAACAACTGGCGGCGATGGCATAGGGATCGCCTATAGCCACCTGCCTATAACCACATCAGGCCAATCGATAGAATAAGACAAACCCCCAGCACCCAATGGAATGTCTGCACATAGGCTGGGGGCAATGTCGCTACTTTTGATCCAAAAGCCGCCCATAACCACAATGACGCATAGCAAATCACAAAAAACAATATGGCAAATATCGTCAGTGTCATAATCACAGGCTCATGCCCTGCCACATAAATCGAATTTGCCGATAGTGACACGCTCCATGCTTTGGGATTGAGCAACTGGGTAAACGCGCCGTCAATAAATCCTGGTGGCGGTCTTTCATGATGGTCATGTGCGTAATTATTGCCACTGGTGATAATTCTATAAGCCAGATAAAACAGATAGGCTGTACCAATGATTTTGATGCTGTTGGTGATAACCGGATAGGTAGCGATCACAACACCAAGGCCAAGACCAAGACATACCAATAGGCTGGTAAAGGCAATCGTTGCCCCCAGCACATAGGGCTGGCTTTTGCGGATACCATATTGCGCCCCCGACATGGCAAGAACGATATTTACTGGCCCTGGCGTAATTGACGTGACCAACGCAAAAAACGCCATCGACGTAATATGTAAAAGCTGGTCATTCATCAAGAATGTGTTTCAATTTTCCAAACGCCTCTGGGGGCAGTTGCCTTACAAGAGATATTAGTTCGCATTATCACTCCCAACTTAAACCATTATGGTTAACAAAAAGTTAATCCATCATTTGTGCGCCTTCCCATGCAATCATCGCCTGTTTGCGTTTTGCTCCCCACATATAGCCGCCAATCGCGCCATTCTGCCGGATCACCCGATGACAGGGGATCAGAAACGCCACCGGATTATGCCCAATCGCATTTCCAACAGCGCGTGATGCCCCGGGCTGGCCGATCATACGGGCAACATCGCCATAGCTGGCCAATGCCCCCATCGGCACTTTCAACAAGGCTTCCCAGACCTTGATCTGAAACGGTGTGCCTTGCAGATGCAGTGTGATTTTGCCGTCTGGCTGTGCTCCGTCTGTGTCAAAAACAGATAATGCCGCTTGCTGGATACTGTCCCTGCACTGGTGAAACTGCGCTTGCGGAAATATACGGTACAGCGTTTCAAAACCTGAATCCTGATCGTCTTCAAACGCCATATGGCATATGCCGTTAGCGGTTGAGGCGACCATCACCGTGCTAAACGGGCTATCGGCAAAATTGTAATTGATGTCCAGCCCTGCTCCCTGTTGTTTGAACGCGCCTGGGGTCATGCCTTCGATCGTCATGAACAGATCATGCAAACGGCCAGCGCCGGAAAACCCTGCATCATAGGCTGCATCCAGCACGCTTGCCCCCGGCGCGCGCAAAATATTTTTGGCATAATCGAGGCTCAGGAACTGAATGAATTTTTTTGGACTGACACCTGCCCATTTTGAAAACAGACGCTGAAAATGAAACGGGCTAACATGGATTTCCGCCGCAATTTCCTCTAAAGACGGCTTGTCTTTATAATTATGGACGATGTACTCGATTGCACGTTCAACGCGCTTATAGTCAATCTGCGACTGGTTTATCATGGAAATCGTCATGCTGGCCTCCTTGCGCTATCTACCCGCCAGTGAGCTTATGCAGATATAATAGGCGGTCAAAACCACGCGCACGACCCGTTTCTTGCTATATTACCCTCATAGCCCACGATCACCTTTCAACCTTATGATTGGGTGATACATACATAGACGGCATGCTCGCAAACGCGGCATATGCCACATCGCATCACTAGCATCACGCCAGTCTAATCCGATTAAGATTGTTTCTGAATTTTAGATGCAAGGGTGGTGGGCCCGGCAGGACTCGAACCTGCAACAACACGGTTATGAGCCGTGGGTTCTAACCAATTGAACTACAGGCCCACTTACCCTTGCTAAAGCTGGCGCATACACAAACGCACAGCATCGCACCTTTGATCGGTGCTGTTCCGCCATTTGGGGCGGAATTTGTTAATTTCGATCTGCACATTGGCGAACCGATACTCCTAATTTTCCAGAAAGCTACGAAGCTTGCGCGACCGTGACGGGTGCTTGAGCTTGCGCAGGGCTTTGGCTTCAATCTGGCGGATACGCTCACGCGTCACGCTAAATTGCTGACCCACTTCTTCCAGCGTATGATCCGTATTCATGCCGATGCCAAAACGCATACGCAAAACCCGCTCTTCACGTGCGGTCAGGCTAGCCAGCACCCGCGTTGTGGTTTCGCGCAAATTGGCATGAATGGCCGCATCCAACGGCTGAACAGCATTTTTATCTTCAATAAAATCACCCAGATGACTATCTTCCTCGTCACCGATTGGCGTTTCAAGGCTGATTGGCTCCTTGGCAATTTTCAGAACCTTGCGCACCTTGTCGATTGGCATCGACAGCTTTTCAGCCAGCTCTTCGGGCGTTGGTTCACGGCCAATTTCATGCAGCATCTGGCGTGATGTCCGCACCAGCTTGTTGATCGTTTCGATCATATGCACCGGAATCCGGATCGTGCGCGCCTGATCGGCAATCGAGCGGGTGATCGCTTGGCGAATCCACCATGTGGCATAGGTCGAGAACTTATAGCCGCGGCGATATTCAAACTTATCAACCGCCTTCATCAGGCCAATATTGCCTTCTTGAATCAGATCAAGGAATTGCAAACCACGATTGGTGTATTTTTTGGCAATCGAAATCACCAGTCGCAGATTGGCTTCAACCATTTCCTTTTTCGCACGTGCCGCTTCACGCTGGCCACGCTGAATTGTCTGGATCACTTCACGAAATTCAGGAATCGCCAGCGATACATCATCGACAACAAGGCGGATTTTATCCTGCAATTCGGTGATTTCTTCAGCATGATTCTTTTCTAGCTTCTGCCATGCCTTGGTCGAAAAATCGGATCCCGGCCAACCTTCGATCACCTCGCGCCATGACCAGGCCTCAAGCACCTGCGCGCGCGGAATACCACTATCGATCGCAAGCCGCATCAGGCGGCCTTCAATGCCAGTCACATGACGGTTCAGCGTAAATAGCTGGTCAGACAGCGCCTCGATACGGCCGGTGTTGAAAATCACACCTTCCATCAATTCGCAAAGTCTGATTTTCAGTTCCAAATGCGCAACTTCGCTTTTTGGCACCAATGCCTCGCCTTTTGCCATGCGGGCAAGACGACGATCCTGGCTTTTGGTAAAGGCTTTAAAGACTGTTGCAATCTCATCAAACATGGCCATCACATCATCTCGAACGGCGTCTTCCATTGCCGCCAGCGACATGTTCAGATCTTCTGAATCTTCTTCATCATGACTATCACGCGTTGATGTATCGGTATCACTATCACCGCTTTCATCATCCTCGTCCTCGTCATCTTCTAGTTCTTCTTCCTCTTCGGCGTCTTCTTCTTCATCTTCCAGATCTTCGTCGCTGATTTCGGCATTCAACGCATTAATGACATTCTGGTCGGTTATGGGCCCACCATTCAGCTTTGTATGCGTACTTTCCAGATCGATAATGTCACGAAGTGGCACAACGCCATCGGCAATCTGATCCCGCCAATGCATCAAGGCCCGTATCGTCAGCGGAGATTCACAGATACCGCCAATCATCATTTCACGACCGGCTTCAATCCGCTTGGCAATCGCAATCTCGCCTTCACGTGACAGCAATTCGACACTGCCCATTTCACGCAGATACATGCGAACCGGATCATCAGTACCCGACACATCACTATCCGACAGATTACCAGCGACCTTGCCGCCTTCAGCCTGTTCTTCTTCGTTATTTTCGTCGGTTTCGGCACTATCAACAACCGATACACCCATCTCGCTTAGCGACGACATAACATCGTCAATCTGTTCGGATGTATATTCTTCGGCTGGCAAGGCGGCGTTAAGTTCGTCATGTGTGACGAACCCGCGCTCTTTCCCAAGCTTAATCAGCGTTTTGATAGTCTGCTGGGCAGCATCGGCACTGGATGACTGTCCTGAATCAGCTGTATTGGTTTCCGGCTCGACTTGTTTTTTTGCTTTGACTGCCATGCCTGTCACTCACATTCCTTTGTTGCCCCTGAAGCTAAACAAGCGATCAGAGTAGCCCAAATAGGGTGCTTATTTCCACCTAGCGACCAAACCATGACATGTCATCATCATCGAAAGGTCTGTCATATTCATGTACCGGCATATCCGGCAATTTTCATATATCCACAAACTGCGATCCTTTGGATCCAGCATAGTGCGTCTGATTATGGTTAATTACGTTGTTGGGTCACCTTTGAAAACACACCCGATTTTCCCTTTATAAGGGCCACCAATTCTCCAAGATGTGCCTCAGCTGCTTCACTATCCAGCGTGGCGGGGTCGAACGGTAATCTGGCCCTCATATCATCCCCTGTCAAATCGGCTAGTTCATCCGTGAAATTCAATCCCTTTAAATGATAGTTTAAAGCCTCGGCGTCAAGGTCTGGATCGCTTATTAACGCATCAATGGCTGCTTTTTTTACCATCTCAAGCCGTTCATCACCCGAATCGATCATTGATAGCGTTTCAAATGCACCCGAAATAAGCACCGGATGCGCCAGAAGCAACGCTAATAATGCTTTATGTCGGTTAATCATGCCGGTTGATGGCCGCCGCACTGTTCGCGTTGCCATTGGCATTGTTCCGCCCCGCATTTGCGCGCGCATGGCGGCGATTCGGTTCTCGATCTCGTCACTAAAGGCACTGCGCACTTGATTATTGCCGATATTGCGTATCTGCGACCTTATCGCCTGCCAAAATTGAGCGCGCTGTTCGGGCTGGCGCATATCATGGTCTGCCATGATACCGTCCCACATCGTATCAACCAACGATCTGGCCGTAGCGACAATATTTTTGAACCCCTCATGTCCAACCTCACGCAACACATCATCAGGGTCTTTACCTGCAGGCAAAGTCGCAAAACGTGCTGTTTTGCCTGGTTCCAGAAGTGGAAGAAATCTTTCAAGAGCACGCATTTGCGCCTTTTGTCCGGCAACATCACCGTCAAAACACAATACAGGCTCGTTATGTAACTTCCAAACCAGCACAATCTGCTCTGGTGTCAATGCCGTACCCAGCGGGGCGACCGCCGCCGCCACACCACTTTTATGGATAGCGATCACATCCATATAGCCCTCGGCAATCACCAATGGTAATTGCCGGCGCAACCCTTCGCGGGCTTGCACCCACCCATAAAGCACCGCTTTTTTTGAAAAAGTTGGGCCTTCACCCGAATTGAGATATTTTGGTTGTGCATCACCAAGCGCCCGCGCCCCAAACGCAATCACTTTGCCTTGCCGGTTTTCAATTGGAAACATCACGCGGTCACGGAAATAATCATATACGGACCCATCACGATCCGATTTCCGTAACACGCCAGCCGCCAGCATATCGGCGTCGCTAAAGCCTTTTGCCGACAAGGCAGCACGCAAGCCACCACGCGGCGCATATCCAAGTCGGTAGGTTTTTAGAATATTTGTATCCAGATTACGATTCAGCAGATAACGTGCGGCGTCCTTGCCATCTTCACGGTCAAGCGCCGCGCAAAAGAATGAGGCCGTTATCTCCAGAATATCAAGCGCGGCTTTACGCTGTTGAGTGACTTTGGGGTCTTGCGGTGCCCCAAGTGGCATAGCCATGCCAGCCATATCGGCAAGCCGTTCAACCGCTTCCATAAATTCCAGACCATCCATTTCGCGCAGAAATGAAATGGCATCACCATGCACACCACATCCGAAACAATGGTAAAAGCCATCATCATCGACAACTGAAAAAGAAGGCGTTTTTTCCGAATGAAACGGACACAGGCCAGAAAAGCGGCGGCCTTTGCGAACCAGCTTAACGCGTTTGCCAATTATATCTGACAAGGGGACGCGCTGACGCAAATCTTCAATAAATTCTGGAGGCACTGCCATGACGCCATTTTCTCCGCTTGGCTTCTCGGCTTTAGCTTAGCTAACAGTCGACAAACGCGCAAACTGTCAGCCTATTTGCCAGCTTCGCCCTCATTGCCTATGGCCACGCATGGCCTTTCATTCACATGATGTCCGTCTGGATAGCGACTATTTATTCATCAGAATGGATTTGACCATCTGGCTGACAGCTGAAAAATCCATCTGACCAGCATAGTTATTTTTCAACGATGCCATCACCTGCCCCATATCCTTGACCGATGATGCGCCTAATTCTGCAATCGTTGCCTTGATAGCGGCATTCATGGCCGCTTCATCAAGTTGGGCTGGCAGAAATGACTGAATGATTGCAATTTCGGCTTCCTCGGCTTCTGCAAGCTCCAACCGGTCGCCGTCACGATACATTTTCGCCGACTCATTGCGCTGTTTTATCATCGTCTGCAACATCGAAAGAATGTCATCATCGCTGATTCCATCCTGATTGCCATTGCCACGCGCCGCGATATCCCGGTCTTTTAACGCCGCCATTATCAAGCGCATTGTTCCAAGCGCAACTTGATCCTTGGCCTTAAGCGCTTGTTTCATAGCATCGGTGATTTCGTCGCGCATCTTACTTCCTGATAAACCAGTTACATAACTTCAAGGCTTTTACGCAGTAACGTTTCAAAGTGCAACCCTACAACATTTTACAAGATTAAGCCGCTTTAATCCATTTTACTCTATCCGTAACGATAATATTCTTCCAATTACCCTACTTCATACTCTTGACCAATCAAGGCCTGTCTTGTATCACTCCACTCGCTTGGGGCGCCAACAGCGTCTCTTGGCACCCACATAATAGCAGGAACCGTGATAATATGGGGCAGACACCAAAATCTGACCACGATTTTGCCGCGCTCAGCGCATGTTGGGACAATCCGACAGCCGTTTTAGTTCTTGAAGATGGAACCGTTTTCCCCGGAATCGGCTTTGGTGCCTCCACCACAAATGTTGGCGAAGTTTGCTTTAACACATCGATGACAGGCTATCAGGAAATCATGACTGATCCGTCTTATGCGGGTCAGCTTATTACCTTTACCTTTCCACATATTGGCAATGTCGGCACTAATGGCCATGACGTTGAAACCAAAACGCCTGCCGCACTTGGCATGATTGTGCGCCAACCAGTGACCAATCCGGCTAGCTGGCGCGCTGATCAGGGACTAGACGCATGGCTTGTCGTGCATAATTTACCTGGCATCAGCGGCATTGATACGCGCGCCTTGACGCGGCATATCCGCGATAATGGTGCACCTCGCGGCGTTTTATGTCATCAGCCTGATGGCCATATTGATACCGAATCGCTTGTCCAAATGGCCAAAGACTGGCCTGGCCTAAACGGCATGGATCTGGCTATCGAAGTAAGCCAGAAAACCACCGACAAATGGTCTGATGGCAGCTGGGATTACAGCAAGGTTGCGCATCGGCAAACGTCGGCTAAACATAAAGTTGTCGCTGTCGATTATGGCTGTAAGCAAAATATCCTGCGTTGTCTGACCGATGCTGGTTGTGATGTCACTGTTGTCCCTGCCAACACCTCGGCTACTGACATAATGGCGATGAAGCCTGACGGTGTATTCCTCTCCAACGGTCCTGGTGATCCTGCGGCCACATCCAGCTATGCGGCGGCAGAAATTGCCACCCTTATTGATGCGAATATGCCTATCTTCGGCATTTGTATTGGGCATCAGCTCATGGCGCGTGCGCTGGGCGCAAAGACCTATAAAATGGAACGCGGCCACCGCGGTGCCAACCATCCGGTAAAAGACCTTGCGACTGGCAAGATTGAAATCACCAGCCAGAATCATGGCTTTGTCGTTGACCCTGACAGCCTGCCTGATGATGTCGAAATCTCGCATATATCGCTATTCGATCACTCGGTCGAAGGGCTTCGCCACAAAAGTAAACCTGCCTTTTGTGTTCAATACCATCCCGAATCATCACCTGGCCCGCATGATTCGCGATATCTTTTCGAACGCTTCACTGCGTTGATGAATCAGGGGAGATCCTAGATGCCGCGCCGTAATGATATTTCTTCCATTCTCATCATCGGCGCTGGTCCCATCATCATTGGGCAAGCCTGTGAATTTGACTATTCGGGTGCGCAAGCTTGTAAAGCGCTGAAATCAGATGGATACCGGATCATTCTAGTAAATTCCAATCCCGCCACGATCATGACTGATCCGGAGATGGCCGACGCCACCTATATAGAGCCGATTACGCCGGAAACGGTCGCCAAAATCATTGAAAAAGAGCGCCCTGACGCGCTGTTGCCAACCATGGGTGGACAGACCGCGTTGAACACGGCCTTGTCGCTTTACCATGATGGCACATTGGACAAATTCGATGTTGAAATGATTGGTGCCCGTACTAAATCAATCGAAATGGCTGAAGACCGTGAATTATTCCGTCTGGCGATGCAACGTATTGGGCTGGAATGCGCCCGCGCACGCACGATCAGTAATTTTGAAGATGCGCTTGACGCGCTTGAATTTGTTGACTTGCCAGCGATTATTCGCCCGTCCTTTACCTTGGGGGGTGAAGGTGGCGGCATTGCCTATAACAAAGCCGAATTTGAAAATATCGTCCGTAATGGTTTGCGGCTTTCGCCTGTTTCCGAAGTATTGATCGAAGAATCATTGCTTGGCTGGAAAGAATTTGAGATGGAGGTTGTCCGCGACACCGCCGATAACTGTATCATCATCTGTTCGATCGAAAATATTGACCCGATGGGCGTGCATACTGGTGACTCGATCACCGTTGCACCAGCATTGACCCTCACAGACAAGGAATATCAAAAGCTGCGCGATGCATCCTTGGCAGTTTTACGCGAAATTGGCGTTGATACAGGTGGCTCGAACGTCCAGTTCGCTGTCTGTCCGGATACAGGCCGCGTTATTGTGATCGAGATGAATCCCCGCGTCAGCCGGTCATCGGCATTGGCATCAAAAGCAACTGGGTTTCCGATTGCCAAGGTCGCTGCCAGACTGGCGGTTGGCTATACGCTGGATGAACTTGCCAACGACATTACTGGCGTCACACCTGCCAGCTTTGAACCAACTATTGATTATGTCGTCACCAAGATACCGCGTTTCACGTTCGAAAAATTTTCAGGTGCCGAGGCTGTATTATCAACCTCGATGAAGTCGGTTGGCGAAGCGATGGCGGTTGGCCGATCTTTCGAAGAAAGTCTGCAAAAAGCATTACGGTCAATGGAAACAGGGCTGAACGGCCTTGATGAAGTGCCTTTGCCACAATCCGACAGCACGCTTGCTGATGATGCTATGCGGGGCTGGCTTGATGAGCTTGTTCCCTTCCGCATTTTGCGGATCGCACAGGCATTGCGCACGGGCATGACGCCAACAGAAGTGGCCGCCGCCACTGGCTGGGACATCTGGTTCCTTGAACGTATTCAGGCTATTCTTGACGCCGAGACCATGGTCAAGGATCAGGGCATTCCCGATGATGCCTATCCTTTCGTATGGCTGAAATCACTTGGCTTCAGCGACCGCCGCCTTGGCCAGCTTGCCAATCTGCCAGCCAATGATGTAACCGCCAAACGTCTGGCACATAATATCGTGCCTTCCTTCAAGCGGATTGATACCTGCGCTGCCGAATTTGCGTCTGACACTGCCTATATGTATTCAAGCTATGAGCTTGCCAGTGCCTTTGCCAATGGCCTTGGCGGTGCCGAATGTGAAGCTGACCCCTCGGATAGGAAAAAAGTCGTCATTCTGGGCGGCGGGCCAAACCGTATTGGTCAGGGTATCGAGTTTGATTATTGCTGTGTTCATGCCTGTTACGCTTTGTCCGAAGCTGGTTTTGAAACCATCATGATCAACTGCAACCCCGAGACCGTATCCACCGACTATGACACATCGGATCGCCTGTATTTTGAGCCTTTGACCGACGAAGATGTGATTTCGGTTATCAAACGCGAATCCGAAAATGGGACATTATGCGGCGTTATCGTTCAGCTTGGTGGACAAACACCACTCAAAATCGCGGCCGCACTTGAAGAGGCTGGCATTCCCATTCTGGGCACCAGCCCGGATGCCATCGATCTTGCCGAAGACCGCGAACGCTTCCAGCAGCTTTTACAGAAACTTGATCTTTTACAGCCGGAAAATGGGATCGCCCATTCGGCTGATGAAGCGCGGACAATCGTCGAACGTATTGGTCTGCCTGTCGTGATCCGCCCGTCCTATGTGCTTGGTGGGCGGGCAATGGAGGTCGTACATCACCTTGATGATCTGGAACGCTATATGCGCGACGCTGTCATCGTCTCTGGTGATAATCCCGTGCTGATTGACCGCTTCCTTGACCATGCTGTCGAAGTTGATGTTGATGCTTTATGCGATGGCACCGATGTCTATATCGCGGGCATTATGGAACATATCGAAGAAGCAGGCATTCATTCGGGTGACTCGGCTTGTTCACTACCACCACAGAATCTGTCGGATGATATTCTGGCTGAATTGCGCCGCCAGACTACCGCGCTTGCGCATGCGCTTGGCGTTGTCGGCCTGATGAATATCCAGTTTGCGATCAAGGGTACAGATATCTATCTGCTAGAGGTCAATCCAAGGGGCAGTCGTACGGTTCCCTTTGTGGCCAAAACCACTGGCGTTCCGATTGCCAAGATTGCATCCCGCGTGATGGCTGGTGAAAAGCTGGCCAGCTTTAACCTAAAGGACGTGATACTTGACCATGTCGCCGTAAAGGAAGCGGTATTCCCGTTTGCGCGTTTCCCGGGCGTTGACATCTTCCTTGGGCCTGAAATGAAATCGACAGGCGAAGTGATGGGCGTCGATACCGATTTTGGCCGCGCCTTTGCCAAAAGCCAGCTTGGTGCAGGCACCGACCTGCCGCTTAGCGGAACAGTCTTTATTTCGGTAAAGGATGAAGACAAAGCTGAATTTGTTGAAATCTGCCGTGATCTTGTTGCTGATGGTTTTGCAATCGTGGCAACGGGCGGCACCACTGATGCCCTGATCAAAGCGGGTGTGCCAGCAACGCGCATCAACAAAGTCATGGAAGGGCGACCACATGCGGTTGACGCCATGCTATCAGGCGATATTCAACTGGTATTCAATACGGCAAAAGGCGCTGGCGCGATCAAGGATTCATTCTCGCTTCGTCAAACCGCATTGACCAACAAGATACCCTATTACACAACCGTGTCGGGAAGTCGGGCGGCTGGACAGGCGATCCGCGCGCTACGTCAGGGCAATCTGGGTGTAAAATCGCTACAGGAACATCTGGCGGCAATCTCTGCTTAATTGTATGACTTAACTGCATGACCTAATGGCATCAGGCGTGATTCAAAATCTGCAACTGCCCCCCATGTCTTTTTTATTATTCATGTCTTTTTATAATCTATGTCTTTTCTATGATATTCGCTGTATCTATCATCTTGCCTGTTTGTATGACCTTGGGCTAGGCTAAGCCAAGGCATAACTTGTACATGCAACCCCTTAGACTATTTTGCCCTTTATTATATTTAAACCAGTCACCTGTTTACAGGCATGACGACTAAAACCGAAGATGACGGAAGAACAGATGGAAAAGATACCATTTACGGCACAAGGCCTAGAAGCCATTAAAGAAGAACTGGCGCATCTCAAAGGCACCGAAAGACAGGCCGTGATTAATGCAATTTCTGTCGCGCGTGAACATGGCGATTTATCGGAAAATGCCGAATATCATGCCGCGCGTGAACGCCAGTCCTTTATCGAAGGACGTATTTCCGAACTTGAAGCTGTCACCAGCCGCTCTGAAGTCATAGACGCCTCCCAGTTAACTGGCGATAAAGTCACCTTTGGCACGTCAGTTGGCGTTGCCGATGAAGAAACCGACGAAGAATCGATTTTTCACATTGTCGGCCCCTATGAGGCTGATATTTCCAAAGGGCTGGTATCGACCTCATCACCGATTGCACGCGGCCTGATTGGCAAGGGCATTGGTGACTCGGCCGAAATCCACACCCCGGGCGGCATCAAAAGCTATGAAATCATCTCGATCGAATTGTTTGACATGACCAAGGTTTAATAGCGGCTCTGTTCCAAACCCCCCACCATAACCTATTCACCCATTAACGAAAATTTAATCAGTATGTGTTTACTATCCTCTCTTTGCATAAGGAAGCAAGCATAAGGGGGATAAAATGGCACGTGAAAATGATCTGGAATGGATGCCACAGGTTTTAGAAGCGGCAGAACTATGGCGCGAAAAATGTTTCTATGGCGATGGCGCGCTTTTCTCGGATGACCAGAACGAAAAGCTATGGACGCTGGAAAATATCCAAGAGCTATATGATTGTTTAAAGAAACTTCAAAAACAAAAAGGCGATTATTGGAGCAAACTTGCTATTCAAATGAAGGACGAGGCACCCAAAATCATTCGGTTACAAGCTGAAGTAAAGTGGATGCTTCGTCTCTTTCCTATAGGCAAGTCAATGGAGTCAAATCGACACACTAAAATTCTAGTTTCAACAAAGCGGTCAAATATCAAAAACATCATGTCATGGGGTGGCATGAGTCTGCCAAATACACCTCTACTGTCAGAACAAGTTTTATTAGGCGTTGGAAAACCGGGTACATCTTACCTTAAGAACCTACCATACATGCAGTTGTTTTTTCTCAACCTAGTTTGTGATTGGAAGACTTTACCAGACCAAGAACAACAAAAATTTAAACAAAATGGCGAAAACACGGCATGGCAGTTTGCAGAATATTGTGACCAATTTTTGAAAAGCGACCTTTACAAACCTAGTGAAGCACTCCCGTTCAGACACGCCCTGTTATTTTTTCTGTATCCTGATTATTTTGAACGGATGGTCAGTGAAGGTCATAAAGATGAATGTCCTAACCATTTCAAAATTTTGCTCTCTGACACTACAACTAGGCATCCCTCTACGCCTTTAGAAACCGACAAAGCGCTTTATGAAATCAGGCAAAAATTGGAATTGATATATCCCAACGATATTGTTGATTTTTATCTTGAACCGATACAGAAAGATGGCCATTGGATTGATGCCAATGATGCCTTTGAAGAATACAAAAAAGCCGGACAAGCCCCCATTTCACCTAATACAAACAGGCAATCAGCACATCATCAACCAGCGCCCGCAACGACGGGGGATACTTCATCAGATGTGAAATCTGATATAGACGCCCTAAGGCCAGAAGAATTAAAAGAAAAAGGTCACACCAAACAAACCGAGGGCGAAAGGAAGCTAGTCAAGCATTATGTTCGCGAACGTGCGCCAAAATTACGTAAAGCTAAGTTAGGGGCCATGATCAAAAAATATGACCATCTGAAATGCGAATGTTGCGATACCATTGGTGATACATATAAGCCGGAAGTCCGCAGAAGTGTGTTTGAAGTTCATCACAAAAAGCCTCTTTCCGAAGGAATGACAATCAATGGTTTGGATGACCTCGCCTTGCTATGCGCAAATTGCCATCGGGCGATTCATGCAACTAACCCGCTTCTAAGCGTTGAGGAATTCAAGAACAGCATAACCTAGCGTCGTTCAATGTCTATGCTCCGTCGTTCAATGTCTATGCTCTTAATATATCCGCTTCATATAGGCATATAGATCAGCTGATTTTATGCGTCGATGCGTGCCAACCTTGTGAAACGCAATCGCGCCTTGTTCAAGCAATTTC
>NZ_CAXBVX010000019.1:0-24359 GCF_963979125.1 uncultured Candidatus Puniceispirillum sp. | reverse complement strand
CTATCACCATCGCTCGGCGTGGTGGATGATGCTTTAGCGGTTCTGGCGGTTTTCGATCAGATCATCAACAACAGCCGGATCGGTCAGTGTTGATGTATCACCAAGCTGATCAAATTCATTCGCCGCAATTTTCCGCAAAATCCGCCGCATAATCTTGCCTGAGCGCGTTTTGGGTAATTGCGGTGCCCATTGCAAAAGATCAGGCGTTGCGATCGGCCCAATTTCCTTGCGTGTCCATTGGCGTAATTCGGCAAGAAGTGCGTCGTTGGCGTCAACGCCGGCAACCAAAGTGACATAGGCATAGATGCCCTGTCCTTTAATATCGTGCGGATAGCCAACAACGGCGGCTTCGGCGACATGTGGGTGTGCAACCAATGCCGACTCGATCTCAGCGGTGCCCATGCGATGCCCCGATACGTTCAGAACATCATCAACGCGTCCGGTGATCCAGTAATAGCCATCTTCGTCGCGGCGGGCGCCATCACCTGTAAAATAGCGACCAGGGAAAGTGGTGAAATAGGTCTCAATGAAACGCTGATGATCCCCATAAACTGTCCGCATCTGGCCAGGCCATGAATGATCGATACATAAATTGCCTTCGATAGCACCGTCTAGCGGGTTGTTTTCACCATCAACCAGCACCGGTTTGACGCCAAAGAAAGGCCGTGTTGCCGACCCCGGTTTAGTTGCTGTGGCACCTGGCAGAGGGGTAATCATGATGCCGCCAGTTTCTGTCTGCCACCATGTATCGACAATCGGGCATCGTTTATCACCAACCACTTCATGATACCATAGCCATGCTTCGGGATTGATTGGCTCACCCACAGTACCTAGTAGCCGCAAAGACGAGCGATCACATTTTTTAACGGGTGCATCCCCATCACGCATCAAGGCGCGGATAGCCGTTGGCGCGGTATAGAAAATATTGACCTTGTGCTTTTCGACGACCTGCCAGAAGCGCGAACTGTCAGGATAGGTAGGAATGCCCTCAAACATCAGTGATATGGCACCATTTGCCAGCGGCCCATACACGATATAGCTATGTCCGGTAACCCAGCCAACATCGGCAGTACACCAATAGATTTCATCATCATGATAATCGAATACATAATGATGTGTCATAGAGGCATAAACCATATAACCGCCAGTGGTATGCAAGACCCCCTTGGGTTTGCCTGTTGAACCTGAGGTATAGAGAATAAACATCGGATCTTCGGCATTCATTTCTTCGGGCGGGCAATCAGCATCTGCTACTTGCATTGCTTCGTGATACCAGACATCACGGCCTTCAACCCAGTCGATGGCACCGCCAGTTCGTTTGACCACAATACAGGTGGTGCAGTCGGGACATTTTGTCAGAGCCGCATCAGTATTGCCTTTTAGCGGGATAGGTTTGCCACCACGAACACCTTCATCGGCAGTGATAACCATATTTGAATCGCAATCTTGAATACGGCCAGCCAGCGCGTCAGGTGAAAACCCGCCAAACACAACCGAATGCACCGCACCAATGCGCACACAAGCCAGCATCGCAACGGTGGCTTCGGGAATCATCGGCATATAGATGGTTATGCGATCACCTTTCTTTGCACCATTGGCTTTGAGCACATTGGCAAATTTACATACCTCTTCATGCAGTTCGCGATAAGAGATATGTTTATGGTCATTCGGGTCGTCACCTTCCCATATAATTGCGGTTTGATCGCCGCGGCTATGTAGATGCCGATCAAGGCAGTTGACCGAGGCGTTCAGCGTGCCATCAGCATACCAGTTTATGTGCAGATCATTGGCATCATAGGATACATCGCTGACCTGGCTATAGGGCTTCATCCAGTCGATGCGTTTACCATGTGCATCCCAGAACGCATCTGGATCGGCAATCGAGGCGTCATAAAGTGCTTTATACTGTGCGTCGTTTGCATGTGCCTGTGCCGCTAATTCCTGACTTGGTGCGAAAACTGAATCTGCTTCCATTAAACTCTCCATTGTCGGCTACTGCCTGTTTTTTTCAGCCTATTTACTGAAAGGCGCAATGGCAAGACTGTGATGCATAGATTTGTGCCAATTCTATGAGCTTATAGACCAGGATGCGGTTCACCGCTGGTCAGTGCATCAATCAGTATTTCAGCATCCTCGCGATTCGCTACAGCCAGAACCTTTTGGCAAATGGCCATTGCAAAGCCTGCGCGTGCCAGCGATCCAAGATGTCGGTTGCGTAAAACCTGTGGGTCGGTTGAAGAGGATGCTGTTGCAAAAACCCCCAGTCGCCGTCGCCGCGCAAAGCGGAAAGCCGCCAGCAATTCACCATCTTCGACATGTTCATCAGCTTCATCAATGGCGGCGCTTATGTCGTCATTATCGATTGCATGCTGGCGTAAACGTTGCCGGATGACGCGCGCTGAACGTCCCTGATTACGCTGGCTTCGTGCTTGGGTACGGGCATAAACATCATCCTGCACATAACCAAATTCGGCACATTGGATGATGGTTTCTGCAATCGCGGCTTCCACGTCGGCCGCATCAGCGTCGGCAAGTTTACGCGTTGCGAAACGTGCCAGCACCTGACCAAGCCGGTGTTGCGATGTTGCATAGCGGCCAAGATAATGCACAGCTTTATTCATAAGCCGTTTTTTAATCCTGCTTTGATCCATGCTGGTTATATCGCTATCTGCTGGTTGTTATTAAAAATCGATATTAGCCTATGCCGAAACGCATTTCGATGCCAAATCGGATATGAAGTGGCATACCTCGCTTTCTAGCCATTGCGCTTTTGTACCGCGGGGCTTATTTTGACGCCATGAACCAAACAGCCAAAAACAAGCATAAGCCAGATCATACGGCCCCCACATCATCGGACACATTCAAGGTATCGGACAAGATGGCAGATAGCTATATCATGCGGCCGGTAAAAATCGGCAAGCTCAACACCATCGGTTTGTACACCTTATATATGCGTGAAGTTCGCCGCTTTATTAAGATTTTGATGCAAACGCTGATTGCGCCAGTGATGACGTCGGTTTTGTTTCTGATGGTGTTTGTGGTGGCGGTAGGTGACCGTGTAAATCTGGCTGATGGGGTTGATTTTGTGACCTTTCTAACGCCAGGTCTGGTGATGATGAATCTGTTGCAGAATGCTTTTGCAAACACATCATCATCACTTGTTGTTGGTAAGGTACAAGGCACGATTGTTGACGTGCTGATGCCGCCGCTTGGGGCTGGTGAAGTGCTGGCGGCAATGGCATTGGCAGGGGTTACACGCGGTATGATGGTGGGCGTGGTCACGGCGGTCGCTTTGCTTATATTGGGAGGTGGCAGCCTGCCAAACGCGCCTTTCACAGCGTTATTATTTATGTTTCTGGGGGCTTTGGTGATGGCCTTTGCTGGCATATTGGCAGGGATTTGGGCCAATAAGTTTGATGAAATGGCGGCCATCACCAATTTTGTTATTCAGCCGCTGGCCTTTCTGTCAGGCACATTTTATTCGATCAACCGTTTGCCAGCCCCCTTTGATACAATCGCGGCGCTGAATCCGGTATTTTATGCGATTGACGGGTTTCGCTTTGGTATGATTGGGGTGGCTGACCGACCACTTATCACAGGTGTTTTATGTCTTGTTAGCCTTAATCTAGTGCTTGGTATCATATGTTATCGCGCGTTGAAATCAGGCTATCGTTTGAAAAGCTAGTCGCACATAGTACTGATAATGCTATAAAGGCACCGATGGATACCCAGCCCAAACGCCGAACCAGATAAGGATAAAGATCACATGGCCGAAACAAGACATCAGAATGACGGCATTCTGCCTGTACAGGCGCTTCGCGCGGCGGCGGATGCAGGCGTTATTTTGCCCGGTGACAATGATTTTTCTGATGGCCAGCTACAACCTGCCAGCCTTGATCTGCGTCTTGGCGGCGAGGCCTGGCGTGTCCAAGCGTCTTTTCTGCCAGGTGCCGAAAGCACAGTCGCGCAAAAACTAGAAAAATTTGCCATGCACAAGATTGACCTGAGTGCGGGGGCGGTGCTGGAACGTGGGTGTGTCTATATTGTCAAATTACAGGAATCATTGGCGTTGCGAGATGATCTATCGGCGATGGCGAATCCAAAAAGCTCGACAGGACGTCTGGATATATTTACCCGCCTGATTACAGATAATGCGCTGGAATTCGAAGCGGTAAAAGCAGGCTATCATGGTCCACTTTATGCCGAAATTTCGCCACGGACTTTTTCGGTTCTGGTACGAGCCGGATCGCGGCTTTCGCAATTACGTCTGCGACGCGGCCAGCCGCATATATCAGATGATATGATGCAGGATTTGCAAAGCAAGGTCGGGCTTGTACATGGCACCAATGCGCCAGATATTCGTGACGGCATTGCTTTATCAGTCAATCTGGCACCAGATATTCACAGCGGCATGATTGGCTGGCGCGCGCGTAAACATGCAGGTCTGATCGATATTGATGCCCCAGCCAGCGTTACGGTTAACGAATTCTGGGAACAATTAACACCAGCGGATCTTACAGCTGGCGGGTTGGTGCTGAATCCGGATGAATTCTATATTCTGGCAAGCCGTGAATTTGTAACAGTGCCCAAAGACCATGCTGCCGAAATGCGCGCTTATGATACGCGTGTAGGGGAATTTCGCGCACATTATGCTGGTTTTTTTGATCCGGGCTTTGGGGTGGCCGAAATTGGTGCAACGCCAACGCGGGCCGTTCTGGAAGTGCGTTCGCATGATGTGCCGTTTCTGATCGAAGAAGGACAGACTGTCTGCCGCCTTGTCTATGAACCAATGAGCGCAATTCCGGAAACGCTTTATGGCAGTGGTGGCAGTGGATCAAACTATCAATCACAGGGTTTGCGCCTAGCAAAACATTTCATTCAGGACTGAGGGTGGATACAAACGCTTAGTTTCTTGACATTGCGAGGCAAAAAATCCAGATTGATTGCATGATTTAGGGTGCTGGCCGCCACAGGAATGTTTGTTTATCCACCTTCGATAGTGTTTCGGGGGTGGTTTGCTTTTTGGGGTATGTTTCCAAGCCTTTATGGCGCGCCTGCCAAAGATGGTCGAAAGCGCATTCTGGATAGATAATTTTTGACGAATATGATGAACGAACGATGACAAATTACGCCGATAATAGTGCCGTTATGAAAACCTATGGACGCACCGAAATTGCGTTTGTGCGCGGTGATGGCTGCTGGCTGGAAAGCGATGACGGAATCCGCTATCTCGATTGTGCTAGTGGTATCGCGGTCAATACGCTTGGCCATGCGCATCCCGGGCTGGTGGCGGCCTTGCAGGCGCAAGCGGCCACATTATGGCATACATCGAATCTGTACCGGATTCCAGGTCAGGAACGTGTGGCGAAAAAGCTTGCATCGCTATCAGGGCTGGATCAGGTGTTCTTTTGTAATTCGGGTGCCGAGGCGACCGAAGCATCGGTGAAGATCGCCCGCCGCGCCGCGCATGAAGCGGGCATGCCTGAACGGATGACCATTCTATGTGCATCAGGTGCGTTTCATGGCCGGACATTGGGCATGCTGGCAGCAACTGACCGGCCTGCTTTTAGAACTGGCTTTGGGCCGATGCCAGCCGGATTTGAACATGTCAGCTTTGGTAATATGAACAGCCTGCGCGCGGCGATGGGGCCACATGTGGCGGCAATCATGATCGAGGCTGTGCAAGGCGAAGGTGGTGCCAAGCAAGTACCTAGCGACTATATGGCCGAAGCCCGGGCGGCGGCCAATGAATTTGGTGCGCTGATTATTGCCGATGAAGTGCAGGCGGGTATTGGCCGGACAGGCCATATGTTTTCGTTTCAGGAATCAGGTATCAAGCCAGATATTATCGCGCTTGCCAAAGGGCTTGCCGGTGGCTTTCCGGTTGGTGCGGTGATCGCCAGCGAAAAAGTGGGTAATGCCATGACACCGGGAACGCATGGATCGACCTTTGGCGGTAATCCGCTGGCGATGGCGGCGGCAGACGTGGTGTTGGACGAACTGTCAAAGCCTGGTTTTCTGGCTGATGTCCAACGGCGGGCGGCATTACTTGATAAAGGGTTGCGTGAATTGCAGAATGCCTATCCGCAGATGATTGAGGAATTGCGCGGGCGTGGGTTTCTGCGGGGCATAAAATGCGCTGACGATTGTAATGTGGCGACAATTATGGCGGGTTTGCGTGCACAGCATGTTCTGGCGGTGCCAGCGGCGGAAAACACCTTGCGGCTTTTGCCGCCGCTGATTATCAGCGAAGATGAGATCGATATTGTGCTAGGCGCGCTTGCGCATGTTTTTGAAACAAATAAGACAGTTGATGCCAAAGGGCAGACTAGCTAGCGGCATTAGGGCGGCTGGTTGAACAGGATTTACGTGATGCGACATTTTCTGGATATACGTGATTTTAATGCTGATACGCTATCGGTCATTCTTGACCAGGCGGCAAGCCTGAAGGCGGATCGTAAAGCTGGTTCAGCTGTTGCCAAGCCGCTTGCGGGTAAATCGGTAGCGATGATTTTTGAAAAGCCGTCAACACGTACACGTGTGTCTTTTGAAGTTGGCATTACCGAACTGGGGGGAACACCATTGATTCTATCGGCAAATGATTTGCAGGTAGGTCGCGGTGAAAGTGTTTCGGACACAGCCAAAGTATTATCTCGTTATGTTGATGCGATCATGATCCGCTGTTTCAAGCATGATATGCTGCTGACTTTGGCTGAATATGCAACTGTACCGGTTATCAATGCGCTGACTGAATGGTCGCATCCATGCCAGATTATGGCTGATTTGCAAACGATGATCGAACGTCACGGACCGCTAGCTGGACAAAGTGTGGCATGGCTTGGTGATGGTAATAATGTTGCCACAAGCTGGATCGAGGCGGCGGCTGTTTTTGGTTTTAAATTGAACATTGCCTGCCCCGATGGTTATGCGCCGTCAAGCGAGTTGCTGGCATGGGCACGTGCACAGGGTGCCGATATCACGCTGACCGATGATGCGATGGACGCAGCCAGAGATGTACAAACTGTTGTCACCGATGTCTGGATTTCAATGGGTGATGACGAAGGTACCCGTGCCGAAGATTTTGCGCCATATCAGGTCAATACCGACATTATGGCGGTGGCTGCGGGAGATGCGATTTTCATGCATTGTTTGCCAGCTATCCGCGGTATGGAAGTGACAGCTGATGTCATTGACGGGCCGCAGTCAGTTGTGTTTGACGAAGCCGAAAATCGTTTGCATGCGCAAAAGGCGATATTGGCTTGGTGCGTAGGTGGTAATTAATTTTTAAGCGCCCGAATGTTCAGCTACCTGAATTTATAGCCGGAAGAGACAGATTAATGGATATTGTTATAAATGATAATCTTCGGCCAGATGCCCAGATTTTGCCTTTCTATCTTGCAGATGAACATACCGGAACACCTCTTGTGCGTGGACGCATCGCGTCGGTAGGTCATGTCGCTGACACAATTCTGGCGCGCCATAACTATCCTCAGGATGTTGCTTTGCTTCAAGCCGAAGCGCTGGCGATGACCGCTTGCTTGTCAAGCACGCTGAAATTTGACGGCATTTTTACCTTGCAGGCCAAAGGGGATGGTCGTGCGCGCACCCTATTTGCCGATATTACTGAAACAGGTGCCATGCGCGGCTATACAGCTTTTGCCGAAGATACGGCAGCAGTTGTTTCAGTTCATGGTGTCTCAAATTTGCCGCAGATTATGGGTACAGGCTATATGGCATTTACCGTCGATGAAGGTGCCACCGGTGGCCGCTATCAGGGTATTGTCGAGCTAGATGGTCCTGAATTACGCGATGCGGCAATGGCATGGTTTGCCAATTCCGAACAGTTGGAAACGACAGTGACATCAGCGTCTGGGCTGGGCGATGATGGCTGGCAAGCGACAGCTATGATGCTTCAACGTATCGCCACGGAAGGCGGTAAAAATCCAAGCAAAGCTGATATAGAGATGCATGACGATGTTTGGCATACAGCAAAAACATTAATGGCATCAGTCAAGCAGACTGAATTGCTGAGTCCGGAAATCACGCCAGATCAGCTTGTGTTTCGTCTGTTTAATACATTATCGCCACATGTTGCCCCCGCCCGGCCAGTGATGGATGAGTGCCGATGTAATATGGAAAAGGTTGAGGCTATTTTAAAACAACTCAAGCCCGAAGACGCTGATGACCTGCTTGATGATGATGGCACAATCCTCGTGACCTGTGAATTTTGCAAAACCGAGCGCCGTTTTGATACCGATGTGCTGGCGGGCTAATACGGGGTATAATCTGGGTGCGGGTTGGTCATAAAGTGACGTTTAGTCTTTAACTTAACCTTTAATTGGCGCAGTCTTTTTCATTATTAATATCCGGAGTGATGATGATGCACAAAATGTCCCTGCTTTTCAGCCTTGTGACGCTGATTTTTCTGAGCGCATGTGGGGCAAGCACGACAACAGTGATCGCGCCATTGAAATTCGAAGCTGACAATTATCAGCCTTTGCGGATGAATGCGCGGCGCATGGAAATTATCGAAAACTGGCAGATGCCGGTCGAAGCGCCTTATATTGGCTATCTTGCCAATCCAGCACCATCGAATGTGGTGATTGACTGGGCTTCACGAATATTGTTGCCTGCTGGGGCAAGCGGTGAGTTGGTGCTGGATATTTCGCGCGCATCATTAACGCGCACCAAATTGGCGCGCTCGGCAGGGCTGAACAGCCTGATTACCGATGAACAGGATAGCAAAATCGAAGCGCAGCTCGAAGCGCGCCTGATTTGGCTACAGCCAGTTGGCGGCTTTCAAGGCATGATTGAACTATCGGCGCGCCATTCGGTGACTATTCCCGAATCATCCAGCGCCAATGACCTGAATATTGCGATACAAGAAACCTTGCTTGCCACGGTGAATTTGCTGGATAAACAAGCGCGTGAAGAAATCGCCAAAATTCCGAATATCACTGTTCCCTAGTGAGTTTCTGCATAGTTTTTGATGGGCGCGTTGCTTTGGCCGGATGATGCTTATATAATTCGCGATCATCTGTAGGCTATGGCCGGATGATGCTTATATAATTCGCGATCATCTGTCGGCTATGGCCGGATGATGCTTTACCGTCGCCAGAATCCAGGGTTAAGCATGACAAGGACGGTAAATAATTCCAGCCGACCAAGCAACATGCCAAATGACATGACCCATTTTGCCGGATCAGGAAGCAGGGCAAAGTTACCTTCTGCACCAATCAGATTACCCAATCCGGGGCCGACATTACTGATCGACGTGGCGGCACCAGATAAAGCGGTAATGAAGTCCAGCCCCATCATGCCCAGCAAAATCGCCAGAATGACAAAGCACAAAATATACACATAGAAAAAGGCCATCACCGAATCCATGACCTCACTAGAGACAGGTTTGCGGTTATAATAGGCAAGCACAACGCCATGAGGACGCAACAAGCGGCTGATCTGGACACGCGCGGTTGTTGCTAGCACCTGAAGTCTGAACACTTTGATGCCGCAGGTTGTCGATCCACCACAGCCCCCGATAAACATGGCGATCAGCAACATCGTCGAGGCAAAACCGCCCCATGCCGAAAAATTAGCACTGCCAAAACCAGTGCCAGTCAGAATCGAAATCGTATTAAAGCTGGATTCACGGATCGCGTGGGATATTTTGTAACCGCCTGCTGACAGATGCCATGCCAAAAGCGCCACAAGACCAATCAGAAGAATAAAGAACCATTTAACCTGAGGGTCATTGACCAGATTACGCCATCCGCCACGTACCAATGCCAGATAATGCGCAAATGGCAGACTGCCAACGATCATGCCAGCGATGATAATCCATTCGATAGCCACCGAGTCAAACGCACCAATTGAGGCCGTGCGTGTAGAATAACCGCCAGTTGCCAAAGTCGTCATGGCATGGGTAAGCGCGTCAAATGTTCCCATGCCAGCCGCCGTCAGCATGATTGCCCATATCGCTGTCAGTCCAGTATAGACCAACCCGATGCCACCTGCCAATTGGGCGGCACGTGGCACAACCTTGTCAGCGCGTTCATAGGATTCGGTGCGGAATAGCTGCATACCGCCAACTGACAGCATAGGCAAAACCGCCATCGCCATCACAATAATACCTACCCCGCCAAGCCATTGCAAAAGCGCACGCCACATCAGAATGCCTGGTGACGCCATCTCGATTTGTTGCAAAACGGTTGAGCCGGTTGTGGTGATCCCCGATACCGATTCAAACAGCGCATCAGTTGGGCTTAGCTGTAATTCGCAGAACATAAAGGGAAGTGCCCCAAAAACACCAATCAGCATCCATGACCCGTTGGTCAGCAAAAACGCCTGACGCAGTCCCAGATCAAGTGGTTCACGTTGTGACGTTGCCAACCATGTGGTGACACCAAAGAAAGCGGTGAATAAGGATGAAATGGCAAAAACCTGCCAGTCACCAGAACCAAAATACAGATCGACGCACATCGGGATCAGCATGGTTGCTGCCAGAATGGTCGTCAAAAGGCCCAGAATGTTCAGAACAGGTGAAAACTGCATGATGGTTGCGGGTTAGATCCCAGCCCCTCGTCGCTAACATAGGCGCGTCATGACGCCTGTTAATCATGATTCTATAAATCAAAGCTGCTTCTTGATGCGCCTATATATGCCGAAAATAGCGCCTGAACGCAATATTTTTCCCTGTGGACTTATCGCGAGGGTGCGCGCTGATAGATTTTGCTGATACATGTTTGCAGGCCATCTGGTTGATATGATGAAAAATATATTTGGGACATTCTGGATTTTTTAATTTTCTCCTTTGTATCCGACATTGATTTAGACCTCACGAATAATCAGAGCTTACAAAGTCAGGTTGTAAGGGCGCATCCTATCAATCATGGCTGGCATTATGATCTTCATAAATATCCATTGCATATCCAGCCTATGCACCCTACGCACAGGGAAAGCAGGGCTTGAAAAAAGCTTACAGACAAGGTATATGTCGCGCGTTCTTGGGATTTTTCACGTGCAATCATGCGCGCCGACCAAGAGCTTCAAACATGAATTTCACAATGCAGTGCTGATGTTTTGTCAGCACGCTTGTTAACCAACGATTTGTTTTACATAAAAAACCGTAACGGTTTTGTTCAGTTTATATAAGGAGATATCCATGCAGGTGAATAATTTTGCAGGCAAGACGATTGGTATAATGGTTGCTAGCGGTTTTGATGAGGATAAATTTATCGCCATCCAGCGTGCAATGCTTGCAAAAACTGCCAAACTAAAGATTATTTCACGTGATGCGGGCCTGACCAATTCTTGGAATGGAACTGGCTGGGGCATGTCCTATCCAGTGGACAGCACGCTCTCGACAACACTGGCGATTGACTATGATGCCCTGATCATCCCAACAGGTGACCGTCATGTGGAAAAGCTAATGAATGAGGTGCATGCCAAACGTGTTCTGCGCGCCTTTTTACGTGAAGATATGCCTGTCATGATGCTGGGCGAAGCTATCCGGCTTCTTGGTCTAGTTGAAGACCAAGCCGCACGGGCTGTTGATTTTGACATAGCAAATACCGAGATTGCCGTGGATAAAAATCTGGTTCAGATTCCGCTTGGCGCAACATTTGAATCAGGCTTAGAAAAGTTAAATGACGTTATGGTAGCATCTGCGGGCGAAAGTCAGGCAGCCTAACTACCAAGCTGTCTATGAAAATACGACGTTAGACGTTGCATAAATCGGCCTTGATCAATAGCTATGAATCAGGCCATGTATAAAGGCGATCAATAAAGGTAGGGATGATGCGTTCAAAACAACCAGATGTCCCCGCCTCTATGCCGTCTCCGTGTATTTCTATTTGCCAAATGGATCCGCTGGCGGATGTCTGTCTTGGCTGTTACCGTACAAGGCAAGAAATCGCCAGCTGGAGCCGTATGGGTGCAGAGGCGCAACGTGACTTGCTTGACACTCTGAATGAGCGTCGTGCAGCAAAAACCGGTATCCGCCGACGCCCTACACGGCGTCGAACGATTGCTGGTGAAAGATAAACCGAGACAGAATATGTCATCAAAATTTCATGATATGCTCGCTGAACGTTCGTATCTAATTGCAGATGGTGCGACAGGTACAAATCTGTTTGGACGTGGCCTTGAAACAGGCTATCCGCCTGAATTATGGAATGTTGAACGTCCCGATGACATTCTCTGGTTGCATGACAGCTTTCTGCAAGCCGGTTCGAATCTTATCCTGACCAATTCCTTTGGCGGCACGTCCTTCCGTCTGAAGTTACACGAAGCGCAGGATCGGGTTGAAGAACTCAATCATGCGGCGGCGGTCAATGCTGTGTCGGCAGTTACAAGCCATCGAGACAAAACCGGTTCCGATGCGATTATTGCCGGATCAATTGGGCCTACGGGCGAATTATTCGAACCGCTTGGTGCCTTGACTCCGGATGCGGCATTTGAGGCCTTTAAAAAACAGGCAATGGCGCTGGCAAATGGCGGTGTTGATATGTTGTGGGTGGAAACCATGTCATCAACCGAAGAGGTTGATGCCGCGGTGAACGCTGCGAAAACAACCGGCCTGCCTGTTGCGGTGACCATGACTTTTGATACGGCCAGCCGTAGCATGATGGGGATCACACCCCAGCAATTTGCCGAACAGGCACTTGCGCTAGGCGTTGATGTGCTGGGTGCCAATTGCGGTATTGGGCCAGCCGAATTGATGCATTCGATGACTGGCATGGCCACGACCGCTTTAGCTGCCAATATGCCGATGGTTGCCAAGGGTAATTGCGGAATTCCAGCCTATGTCGAAGGCGCGATCCATTATCATGGCACCCCCGAATTGATGGCAAGCTATGCGCTTTTTGCCCGTGATGCGGGAATCAGCATCATTGGCGGCTGTTGTGGTACAACGCCAGCGCATGTTGCCGCCATGAGCGCGGCTTTGGCAACACGTCCGGCTGGCGCGCTTGATGTAGATCATATGCAGGCGGTGCTTGGTACCCCATGGGCGGATGTGCAGATTAAAGCTGACACCGATAGCGGTGATGACTATAACGCCAGAACGAGTGAGGGTGGCCGCCGGGGGCGCCGAGGTCGTCGCCGAAGCTAGATATTTTCCATATTTTGCCTGATATAACCGTGATTATTGCGTATCAAAGCTAAATTGCGTGAAAGCTGGTTGCGTCAGGCAGTCATAATTTGCATACTCGCCCCGATTTTAGCCGGGGATGACCGGTCGTTTTTGGAGCTTCACTTATGCATATTTACCGCACCCATACCTGCGCTGCCCTAACCGAGGCTGCAGTCGGCGAAAAAGTCCGTATCTCTGGCTGGATCAATCGAAAGCGCGATCATGGTCAACTTGTCTTTATCGATCTGCGCGATCATTATGGTCTGACGCAATGTGTTGCTGATTCATCAGATGCCAGCTTTGCCATTGTCGAGGCAACGCGTCTTGAGTCGGTTGTGACCATCACAGGCGAAGTTGTGCGGCGTAGCGAAGACACCATCAATACGTCTTTGCCAACAGGTCATATCGAAGTGCGCATTGAAAATTTCGAGGTGCAGTCAGCGGCCGATACATTGCCGCTTCAGGTCAATTCGGATGAAGATTCAGGCGAGGAAACACGGCTCCGTTATCGTTATCTTGATCTGCGCCGAGGCCGTCCGCATGCCAATATCATGCTCCGCGCCCAGATTATCCAATCAATCCGCGCGCGTATGGTTGACCAAGGTTTTACTGAATTTCAGACGCCGATCCTGACCGCATCTTCGCCCGAAGGGGCGCGTGATTTTCTGGTGCCAGCGCGTTTGCATCCAGGTAAATTCTATGCGCTGCCACAAGCCCCGCAGCAGTTTAAGCAGTTGATAATGGTGTCTGGTTTTGACCGCTATTTCCAGATTGCGCCCTGTTTTCGCGATGAAGATAGCCGCGCTGATCGAAGCCCAGGCGAATTCTACCAGCTTGATCTGGAGATGAGCTTTGTCGAACAGCAGGATGTTTTTGATGCAGTTGAGCCAGTCATTCGCGGTGTTTTTGAAGAATTTTCAGACAAAGATTGCGGCAAAGAATGGGTGCATATCCCATTTGCCGAGTCGATGTTGAAATATGGCAATGACAAACCTGATCTGCGTATCCCGTTCGAGATCAGTGATGTGACCGATATTTTCCGTGACTCAGGCTTTTCGATTTTTGCCAAGAATATTGAAAAAGGTGCCGTTGTGCGCGCTGTGCCAGGACCAAAATGTGGTAGCCGCGCTATTGCTGACCGGATGAATAGCTGGGCGCAAGGTGAAGGCGCGCCAGGTATGGGCTATATCATCTATGGCGAAGGTGAAGCGCGCGGGCCAGTGGCCAAAGCGCTGGGTGCCGAGAAGGCCGAAGACATTCGTTTGCAAGTTGGTGCCGAGGATGGCGATGCTGTGTTTTTTGCTTGTGCAGAGCCTGATGCGGCGGCAAGTCTGGCTGGACGTGCCAGGGTGAAAATTGGTCAGGATCAAAATCTGATTGACGAAAGAGTGTTCCGTTTTGCCTGGATCGTCGATTTCCCGATGTTTGAAAAAGACGAAGTGACAGGCAAGATCGACTTTTCGCATAACCCGTTTTCAATGCCGCAAGGTGGTATGCAGGCATTGCAGGACATGGATCCGCTGGATATTAAGGCCTGGCAATATGACCTTGTCTGTAACGGTGTTGAATTATCTTCAGGAGCGATCCGGAACCATCTGCCCGAAGTGATGTATAAGGCCTTTGAAATTGCTGGTTATGACAATAAAGTTGTTGATGACAAGTTTCCGGCGATGATCAATGCGTTCCGCTTTGGCGCGCCGCCGCATGGGGGTATTGCCCCGGGCATTGACCGCATGGTTATGTTGATCGCTGACGAGCCGAATATCCGTGAGGTTATTCTGTTCCCGATGAATGGCAAGGCTGAAGATCTGATGATGGCCGCGCCATCGGACGTTGATGATTCTGCGTTAAACGAGCTACATGTCCGCCGCGCACCAGTACCAAAAAAATCAGGCTAGCTGATTGAAGCCGCGGTTGGCCGTCTGCCAGTTCCATGCAATAGCCATAGAACGCTGGCAAGCAAGACAACCGCGCCCGCCTGATGCAAGCCGCCAAGCCATACAGGTACGCCATTTAGCAAGGTGAAAATGCCAATGATGAATTGTGCGCTGATGGCGGCAAGCACCATATAAGCCTGACGTTGCAATGCAGGCGTGATGCGTGCACGCAAGGCAAGCGCGAGTACAGCAATGAAAGTCAAAGCCGCAAGCCAGCGATGGTGGAACTGTGCCGATGCCGGATTTTCAAACGTATCACGCCAGCCTTCGTCACCATATTCGACAGGCACCAGCCCGTCGCCCATAAGTGGATATTCATTATAAAGAAGCCCAGCATCCATTCCAGCGACCAAAGCTCCTGCCAGAATGGTGACCGCAACCAAGATCAGACTGCCAAGTCCATGACCTGTCGGGCGAAGTGACTGACCATCACGCAGATCAAGGGCAACCCAAATCAGCAAGCTGAAAATGAACAGCGCCATCCCAAGATGCGTTGCCAACCGATATTGTGATACAGTGGCATCTTGCGACAGGCCGGATTTGACCATCCACCAGCCAATCACACCTTGCGATCCACCAAGCACCAACAACATAATCAGGCGACGGCCATAGCCAGCAGGAATTATCTGTTTTGCCGCAAACCATATCAGCGGCACAGCAAAGGCAACACCAAGCAAGCGCCCCCATAAACGGTGAAAATATTCCCAAAAGAAAATCAGCTTGAAGCCAGCCATATCAAGCCCAAAATTGATTTTGTCATATTCGGGGGATTGTTTGTATAGCGCGTAAACGCGATTCCATTCGGCATCGCTTAGCGGCGGCAAAGTTCCCATTAGCGGGCGCCATTCAACCATTGAAAGGCCGCTACCAGTCAGGCGCGTAATGCCACCAATGACCACCATAACCGCAACAAGCCCCGCCATGATCAATAGCCAGATTGCAACTATGTTATGCGACTTTTGGGTGGCGTGCGCCGACCAGAATGAAGATACATTTGTGGTCACTGCTTTTATACTCCAGACATGGCAACCAACCTGTGGCTACGTAATAATTCCCCCGATCACGACTTATAGCATCGTGGGCGGGCAGATTAAATGGTCGCATTGCCGCAGGGCTCTATATTGAAGGCACATCCATATTTTGCCTGACATCATAAAATCAGAAATAAATACCAAAAATTATCTAAAGAAGAAATTATTTTTCTTTAGGTGCCGTATTTTATTTAAATAGCACAAAATTTTATCAATTATAACCTCTGAAACTATTTATTGAGTTGTCTTGGCTGAGGAGCCTGAGAGATGTCGTCACATTTTCCAATTTTTGTCGATGTGCAAACCACACCGCCATTGGTGATTGGCGATCGTGATCTATTGGCTTCTAAAATACGTCTATTGTTAAAAATAGCTCCAGTTGTTGACGTCGTTACAGCAACATCAATGACAGCATCGACATGTCCAATTGTGGCTGATGCTGGTCATGTGCATGTGCTTGATGGGGTGACGCCGCATGATGATGCGGTGTTATCGATGCTGGCTGGTCGGCCTTTGGTGATTATCGAAACAGGTGATCCGTTGCGCAATAAAAGGCTTGCCGTACATGCCCGATCGCTTGGGGTGCCTGTTAATGTGCCGGATACGATTCCATTATGTAGTTTCTTTCTGGGTTCGATTGTTGATCGTTCACCAGTCATTGTGGCAATTTCGACTGCGGGTCTGGCGCCGGTTCTGGCTCAGCATATTCGGGCACGGATCGAAGACATGCTGGCACCAGCAACAGGCAAATTGGCGCATTATCTGTTCCGGCTTCGTGACCGGATAAAGCATTTTCCGAATGCAATGCGCCGTGGGTTGCAACATCAGATTCTAAATGGCCAGATTGCCCATTATATTCTTGCTGGCAAGACCGCAGTGGCTGATAGCGCTATCATGCGTTTGCTTGGCGATGCAGTATTATCGCAAGATCAGACAGGCACCGATGGGGCGCAGATACATGTTGTTGATGCGGGTGCCGGTGCCAAGGGGCTGTTATCGCTTGATGCGGCTGACGCCATTCGTCATGCCGATAGCATTTTTTACGATCATCTGGTTTCCGATGAGGTGCTTGATCTGGCACGGCGTGAGGCCACACTGACATTCTGCCAGCTTGGCCAGCATGAAGGTGACATGTCGATTGTATCTTTTATCAGCAAGCTGAAAGCGGCGTCTGAAACATCAGATCGTGTCATCTGTCTGGTAGGGGGTGACCCGCGCCAAATCAGAAGTGCTGATTTTATTGCCAAAGCCCTTAGTGACCATGGCATTGCGTGCCAGCATATCACCTCAGCCGCACTACCGCTTATGCCTATTCAAACCACGCTACGACCAGCCATTGAGGCTAGCGAAATAATGAAACGGGGCGTGATAAATCATCACTATAACAAACTACGTGAAGGAGCCTGATATGCCCAAAACAGACGATATTATTCTGACCGCAAACCGGCTTGAAGATGGTGTTGTTTTGTGGATGACGGGCAAGCTTGATTGGACAGCGAACCGAAGCAGAGCTGCGATATTTGATGCCGATAACGCGCAAAGTGCACATGCGCGTGCCGAACAGGATGCCGCCGCAAACCGGATTGTTTCGGTCTATGCTGTCGCGGTGAATGGTAAGGCGGATCAGTCAGCCCGTGAAATGATCCGCGCGGCCAAAGGACCGTCGATTATACCCCCTGCCGATAAGCCAGCTTGTGCGTCCATATCGTTAGATAGGTATTTTCACCCCGTCATGAGAAGAACGTCAGATGTATCGCTACGATCAGCTTGACCATGCTTTTGTCAAAGCGCGGGCGGCACAATTCCGCAATCAGGTCGAACGTCGTCTGTCAGGCGCGTTAAGCGAGGACGAATTTAAGCCTCTGCGCTTGCAAAATGGTCTGTATCTGCAACTTCATGCCTATATGTTGCGGATCGCGATTCCTTATGGTGTCCTGAATGCAGATCAGCTTCGTGGCTTGGCAGGTATTGCCCGCGATTTTGATCGTGGCTTTGGTCATTTTACCACCCGCCAGAATATCCAGTTTAACTGGATCAAGCTTGTGGAAACGCCTGATATTCTGGATCGGCTTGCCAGCTTTGATATGCATGCAATCCAGACATCGGGTAATTGCATTCGTAATGTCACTTCGGATCCGTTAGCTGGGGCGGCGGCCGACGAGCTGGAAGATCCGCGTGGCTGGTGTGAAATCATCCGGCAATGGTCAACCCTGCATCCTGAATTTGCCTTTCTACCGCGCAAATTCAAGATTGCTGTTTCGGCCGGGATAGATGACCGCGCGGCCACCGGCTTTCATGACATAGGCTTGCGGATGGTCAAAAATAAAGATGGCCAGATTGGCTTTCGCGTGCTGGTTGGTGGCGGCCAGGGACGCACGCCGCGTGTCGCCCAGCAGATCGCCACCTTTCTGCCAAAGCGGCATTTGCTATCCTATCTTGAAGCGATTTTGCGCGTCTATAATCAGGCCGGACGGCGTGATAATATCTATAAGGCACGTATCAAAATTCTGGTTGAGGCGATGGGGATTGATGCCTTTCGTGATGCCGTTGAGGCCGAATGGAATAAAATCCGTGAGAGCGCGGTTGAACTGCCCGATAGTGAACGTGATCGGATAGTTGGTTATTTTGCACCCATAGACCTGCCGATAATAACCGATAGCGATTATGTGCATGATATTACCACCCGCCGCCAAAATGACTGTGCGTTTGATCTTTGGATGGCACGTAATATCCATGCCCATTGGCATCCCGATTATTGCTCGGTCACTATCAGCCTGAAAGCCATTGACCGCCCGCCAGGCGATGCCTCGGCGCATGAGATGGAGGCGATTGCCGATATTGCCGAGGCCTTTGGGCAGGGTGAAATCCGCGTCACCTATGAACAGAATCTGATTATCCCGCATATGGCTAAACAGCATCTTCCGGCAGTGTTTAACAGATTGGCTAAACTTGGCCTTGCCGGCGGAGAGGCAGGGTTGATTGGCGATATGATCGCCTGTCCGGGGTTGGATTACTGTAATCTAGCCAATGCCCGCTCATTGCCATTGGCCGACAAAATTTTTCGCCGCTTTGACGATGCTGATCGGCGCGCTGACATTGGGGCACTTCGGCTTAATATTTCCGGATGCATCAATGCATGCGGGCATCATCATGCGGCCGATATTGGCATATTGGGTGTCAATAAAAAGGGTGTTGAACATTATCAGATCACGCTTGGCGGTCAGGCGGGCGAAGCGGCTGCTGTTGGTACCATCATGGGGCCATCTTTTGAAGAGGCTGATGTGCCTGCCGCGATCGAGCGCATCGTCGATACCTATATGGATTTACGACAAGATAATGAAACATTTGCCGATAGTCTGACGCGTCTTGGTACAGCGCCATTCAAGGAGTCGCTTTATGCGTGACGATGATACCCAGAGACAGCTATTTGATCTTGCCGATGGCATGGTGACAGACATGCAAGATAGGCGTATCGCGGATTATGTCTTTGCCACCAGCGATAGCCCGCCTGCTGATGATGAAATTGCAGGATTGAACACCAGTCGCGTGATCGAGATCAGTTTTGACAAATTTTCCGATGGGCGTGGTTTTACCTATGCCCGGCGCATTCGCGATTCTGGCTTTTCGGGTATGCTTATTGCCAGCGGCCATGTGATTGCCGATCAGGCGGAATATTTACGCCGATGCGGTTTCAGCCATGCCGAAATTCCAATGGCCAAAATAGCTGACTGGCAAAGTGCCTTATCGGCTATGCCAGCTTATTTTCAGCATATGGCAAAATCACCTCGTAGCCGTATGGTCACGTCTGCCATGCAGAATAAGTATGACAATAATTGATTTTTTGATCATTTTTTTTGCGCATTGCTTGACAAGCTGTCGCAGGTAGCCCACATAGCATTAATTAAGGGCTAGCACTCACGATGGGTGAGTGCTAGTGACACTTTATTTGCATAACGGAGGAGAGAAAGGCATGAAATTCAGGCCCCTTCACGACCGCGTCGTAGTACAGCGGATGGAATCGGAAGAAAAGACTGCAGGCGGGATCATTATTCCGGATACAGCCAAAGAAAAGCCAATGGAAGGCAAAGTAATTGCCGCCGGAGCTGGCGCAAGAGATGAGACTGGTAAAGTCCAGCCGCTCGACGTTAAAGCTGGTGATTCTGTGCTGTTTGGCAAATGGTCAGGTACCGAAGTCAAAATTGACGGTCAGGATTACCTGATCATGAAAGAATCCGACATCATGGGCGTTATCGAATAGATCGCCCCTTAGTTCTAAAGAGAAGGAATACAGAAAATGGCTGCTAAAGAAGTCAAATTCGGATCAGAAGCTAGAACCAAGATGCTTGAAGGTGTCGATATCCTAGCTAACGCCGTTAAAGTCACATTGGGTCCAAAAGGCCGTAACGTGGTTTTGGAAAAGTCATTTGGCGCACCACGGATCACCAAAGATGGTGTGACGGTTGCCAAAGACATCGAATTGAAAGACAGATTTCAGAACATGGGCGCACAGATGGTGCGTGAAGTGGCGTCAAAAGCAAATGACGTTGCTGGTGACGGCACAACGACCGCAACCGTTCTGGCGCAAAGCATTGCCCAAGAAGGCGCAAAGGCTGTTGCATCTGGCATGAATCCAATGGATCTAAAACGTGGTATCGACATGGCTGTCGAAGCTGTCGTTGCAAAGATTGTTGCGGGTTCAAAGACCATTTCAACATCTGACGAAGTGGCCCAGGTTGGCACCATTTCGGCTAATGGCGAAGAAGAAATCGGCAAGATGATTGCCGAAGCCATGGAGCGTGTTGGCAATGAAGGTGTGATCACCGTTGAAGAAGCCAAAAGCCTCGACACCGAATTGGATGTTGTTGAAGGTATGCAGTTCGATCGTGGTTATCTGTCACCATACTTTGTGACTGACGCTGAGAAAATGCGCGCTGTTCTTGAAGAGCCGTATATTCTGCTTCACGAAAAGAAACTGTCTAATCTGCAAGATATGCTTCCTATTCTGGAAAAAGTTGTGCAGTCAGGTCGTCCATTGCTGATCATCGCCGAAGATATTGAAGGTGAAGCATTGGCAACTTTGGTTGTGAACCGTCTTCGTGGTGGCCTAAAGGTTGCTGCGGTTAAGGCGCCTGGTTTCGGCGATCGCCGCAAAGCCATGATGGAAGACCTTGCCATTCTCACAAATGGTACCGTTGTATCTGAGGAAGTTGGCATCGCACTTGATAGCTTGACTCTTGAGATGCTGGGTTCTGCCAAGCGTGTTGAAATCACCAAAGACGAAACAACAATCGTTGACGGTTCTGGTGACAAGACCGAGATCGAAGCACGTTGTAACCAGATCCGCGCGCAAGCTGAAGAAAGCACGTCAGACTATGATCGTGAAAAACTGCAAGAGCGTCTGGCCAAACTGGCTGGCGGTGTTGCTGTGATCAAAGTTGGTGGTGCAACCGAAGTTGAAGTGAAAGAGCGTAAAGATCGTGTTGACGATGCTATGCATGCAACGCGTGCTGCGGTTCAAGAAGGCATTGTCCCTGGTGGTGGTGTTGCGCTTGTTCGTGCATCTGTCGTTCTTGACAGCTTGAAGCCAGCTAACCGTGATCAGGAAGTTGGTATCAACATCGTTCGTCGTGCGTTACAGGCACCTGCCCGTAACATCGCGGAAAACGCTGGTGCTGAAGGGTCTGTCATTGTTGGCAAGCTCATGGAAAGCAACGATGCAAACATGGGTTACGATGCCAAGAACAACGAATATACCGACATGATTAAAGCCGGTGTTATCGATCCAACTAAAGTAGTACGTTCTGCTTTGCAAAATGCAGCATCTGTTGCTGGCTTATTGGTCACAACCGAAGCTATGGTTGCAGAAAAGCCAGAGCCAAAAGAAGCAATGCCAGCAGCCCCTGATATGGGCGGCATGGGCGGTATGGGTGGCATGGGCTTCTAAAGTCCGCCATCTATATGTGAAAGACTATCAGACCGGAGGGTGGCAACGCCCTCCGGTTTTTGTTTGGGATAATTAGGAGAAAACAACCCTAGGCCGCAAATTGATAGGGCTTGTTGGTGTCAGCAACTTTTCTGATTTTGATCTGATTTTGCGATGCCTGCGGTGTGACCCGCGCACTCAATTCAGCTATACCATATGATAGGCTGACATCGAGTTGATCGCGCGCAATCTGGCGCAATGTCATATCTTGGGTTGGTTCAATAGGGCATTCATCGCGCTCCCACCGTCCAACTGACTGCGTATCGCGATGAAGTAATTTAGCCAGTTCAGCTTGTGTCATACCCATTTCTGTTCGCAGAAAACGAATTTCAGCACCACTTAAGGCACCACTTTGGTTTATCAGCCCTTCGGCAATCGCTTTATGAAGCATGCCGACAGCGGGTATCTGGATGATTTTCTCACCGCCGTCATCGATTATATCAAAGTCGGCATCGGCAACGATGACATTATCCAACCCGCATTCAGTGTAATGATAATCTTGCTTTTTCATTGTTTACTCCAATATCCCCGATGGATTTCGTATGGGTTACTCATCTTTCCAAAATATCGTGATAAATTTTATCATCTTTGTGTCAAAATCTGGAACGATCACAACGACTAAACTCCGGCTGTGTGAATTAGGAGTTTTGCCTTCGACCTTATATTTCCAGAAGCCATCTTGTGAAGATGCTTCCGCATCATCATAAACATATCCAGTTTTCAGCAGATTTCTGACATCGGCAATAATCAAACCACGTTCGTTGAGTCGATCCTTAAAATGAACTCGCTGTATCCAAGTTGTCAGATCATTTGCTGCTAACCCCCAAATCAACTTTGTCGCACGAGCTGGAGTAAGTGCCGTTGGTTTCGTCATTGATAGCTTCTGCGTATGATTTCATGGGCTAAACACCAGCATTATAATCATGTAAAAGTATCATGGTGATATATATCATCATGATATATACAGGCAATTTACATCGTCTGTCAAGTATCTGTGAAATTGTGACTGGAACATTTGTTAATTCACATATTAAGCGCGTGATATGCCCAATAGTGACGATTAGCTCTCCAAAAATTCCCTGGAGCGGGCGATGGCTTCGGCAAGCCCGACACGCTGCACCTCGACATCGGGCGGAAAGGCTGTGGTCAGGCGGGTGGGCAGGCGGCTGTCCAGCATCACAAAAACACCGCGGTCAGTATCACGGCGAATCAATCGGCCAAAGGCCTGACGCAACTTTAACCGTGCCAGCCGCTCGGTCCAGGCATCACGGCCTTGCCATTTAGCGCGTGCCTGAAACAATAGATCACTTCGTGGCCACGGCATGCGGTCAAACACGATCATGCGTAACGCCGCCCCTGGCACGTCAATGCCATCGCGCACCGCATCGGTACCTAACAGGCATGATTCGGCCTCTTCTCGGAACATTTGCAACAAGGTTTGCAAATTCATTTTGTCAATATGCTGGGCATAGAGCGGCAAACCTGCCGCCTCGAGACGTGCCAGCAGATCGGGATGCACGGCTTTTAGCCGCCGCACCGCCGTAAACAGCCCCAAGGCACCGCCGCCTGATGCCTGCATCAAGCCTGCCATTGCCGCCGCCGTTGCCGAGGGACGATCACGCACCACGTCATTGACCACGAAAATACGTGTCTGGTTGGCATAGTCAAAGGGTGAGCTGAAAGCTGCGCGCAATGTCGGATGTGCCAGATGTGCCGCGCCAGTCAAAGCCAAGGCCGAAGCCCAACCATCAGCAACGACAGCACTATCGCTGGCCGTGTCTTTTGATGCGGCTTCTTTTTCGGCTTGGTTGCGTTTGGGCTGGGCATAATCCTGCAGGGTTGCCGACGTGATCGCCACCCCATGCGCTCCGTCCAGCACATCGGCGGCAAAGGGAATGGTTGGATCAAGCCAATGGCGGGCATAGCCGACATCACGATCCTGACCTTCGATCCGGTCAATCTGTAACCAGTCAACAAAGCCATCACGCTGTCCATCACGCACATCGCCCAGCATCAGTTGCCACGCATTGACGGGCCCAGCCGCGCGTAGTTCCAGCCCGCGAATGGCACCCTCAATTCGCGCCCGTGTGGCGCTGTCCAGCTCATCGACCTTGTCATCAAGTAGCGCTTTGAGGCGTTTTGCCAGATTATTAAGCGGCACCACCAGATGTTGCAATCGATCTGCAAACGCGGACGCTGATGTCAGCAAATCATCCGATGCTGGATGCAGTTCGCTTTGTAAATCATATTGGCTTTCGGGATCAGCCGCGCGCGCA